>CAYUEL010000007.1:0-13610 GCA_964443025.1 uncultured Gammaproteobacteria bacterium
ATATCTCGCGGATTTTTTTTTGAACTCGCATGTAAAAGGGAGCTAATGTTTCATGGGTTAGAATATGAGTTTTTTCAGTAGCTTTCTCCGCTAACAGAGCTTTTTCATGATTGTATTCTTGCAATAGTTCGGCTAAATATGAATTTAATGCATTGATTTCAGTTTGCGCTTTTTCCTGATCGAGTTTTCCATCCGTGACTTTCTGCTCAATCTCTTGAATTTGTTTTTCTAAACTATCTTTTGCCTTGTTATACAAAGTTTCTAATGTTTCTACCTGTTTCTTAATTTCAGCAGAAACCAATTCATTAGCTTTTGCATAACTGTAATATTGTTCAACCTGTCTCTCTTGATCTTTGATTAATTGCCGTAATGCATTAATTTGTTCTTCTGAATTCATTTGTGCCTTGTGAAATTTCTCCATGGCGTCAGTGAGCGATAAAAAAGGTTCTGTGACCAATTCCAAGGTTTGTTGTTCTTGCTCTTCTAATTCCTTGCGCAGCAAATCCATTTCATACGTTATGCGGTTGTCTAGTTGCGTTTGCTGAAATAAAATCATACTGGTTTTTGTTTTTTCTAATGCAAGGACTAAAGATTCCACTTGCTCCAGGTCCGGATCAACTGTTTCAGGTTGTTGGAGTCTTTGGCGTAACGTGTAGATGCTTTCTTGTAATTGTTCTAAGGTTGTCCTTAAAATAGCCATCCCCTGCGTTAATTGTTGCGGAGATAATATATCTTGATTAAATCGAATGATTGTTTGTTGTACGTTCGCCAATGTAGTGGCTGATTCTATCAGCAGCGCTTGCTCTTCTTCATTTAAAATTGTCATGATTATTTCTCCAGTCGTACGGCATCGAGTTATCTGCGAAACCTATTAGCACGGGCGGTTTGCCCCATTGCATCTAAATCAGCATCGAATTGCTGAAGCTGATTCTTTTGCTCGGCTATTTTACGCATGATGTTCGTAATATCTCCTTGCCTTTGAGGTCCGGGAGCCACGGGTACAGGTGCAACCACGGGTTGAGGTTGAGGTTGAGGAGGTGGTGGTGCTTGAGGTGCTAAGCGTTGTTGTATCTGTTGCACCTCCGTGTTGATGCGCTCAAGCAAGGTAGTTAAATCTCGTATCAATGGTAATAACTGCGCAGAAAAATCCTGTACTGGAACAGGTATTCTAGCAATGGATCGTTTTATCTGGGTAAATCTGTCTATTATTTCTGGTAATAATCTTCCTTCTAAGGTCACAATATTTTCCATCTTGAAAGTCTTAGTTCTTTCAAAGAAAGGTATATTCATGAATGCTGAAATCTTAGCCCCAATATTTGCTAATCTATAGTAGTTAGTATCCTTCACACTTACCCTCCCTACATGAATACTAGACATCTCTCGTCCAACCAACCCACCGAGTTTAGCCAGTCTTGTTATATCCTGATTAATGGGCACTTCCTCACTTGTGCAAGTGAAGGTACAAATTGTAGTTTTTTCAGGTTCTTCAGGTTTTCCAGGTTTGCCAGGTTTTTTAGTTTTTACATTTCCTGTTTGACTCACAAAAGTTAAATCAAAATTAAAGACGTAGTTGTAATATAGCCAGTAGGAATTACCACCATTATAAGCATCCCCTCTCCCTGGATGGCCATAAGCCAGTGCGGCTCCCGGTGCTTGAACAGCTGCTCCATTAAGCGCCTTGTGTGCCGCATCTGCATTTGAGAAATTGAACGTTCCATTAACGTATCCAGCAATAAATGAAATTTCAATATGACCCAACCCTAATAATTCAGCAACATAAAGCCATTGGGGTATATTGTTCCTTAAATTCGGGTCTCTTTCAAATAATCGATTTAATGAAAGAGGAATTTTAAATCCAAAATCTTCAAACCGACTAAAATGCTCTGGGTTGTGATATACCTCTAAGTAATTTCCCCCTGGAGCAACTCCAGTACGGCATTTAGCAAAGGGCCATAATGGAGCATGCATTTGTAACTGTTGGAACGGTATGTTATTAACATTCGCTGTTCCATGGAGGGTGGCCGTCAGGGTGCTTAAATGCGTTGAGCGCCGCGTTGTTATTCCTTGCCTTTCTTGCTCAACTAGCTGCTTTTGAGAGCCAAACTCTTGCAAAATTTGATTAGCAAAATTTCCAGCATTTGTTGTAATAAATGCGGGGACATAAGCAAATTTTGTATAATCTGCGCCCCCCTCTAACGCTGTCAGTAATTGTGCATCCGTAGCAATGTTCGTATTTTGTCGTATTTGTTCAATTTCTTGAGGCGTGAAAACCCTATTCTGATTTTGTGCCGCATTTGCTTGAAGTGTTGCATTTAAGGTTGTCATGTTATTTAATGCAACTCCGACTTCAGCTATGGAGTTGACCAACGTCTGCACCAATAGATCAAGATCGGGAATGGCTGTGCCTATACGCTGTCTTAATGCAAAGATAGTTTGTTGTGCCTGTGCTATTGTTGGGGCTAAATTTACAGCACCATTCTGTGGCAAGGCATTGATTGTCTGATTAGCCTGATTGAGTGCAGTCGTTAAATTTTGCATAAAGACTTGCAGGGTAAGTGGCATATCGATCTCCTTGTGTTATTGCATAGTGCACGGGGATTGTTGATGGGATGGTGTATGAGTATTGGCAGTCTCTATTCCAAAAAATTCTCTTAACGCTTTCGCATAAGCCTGCGCTTGGTCTTCATGCCTACAGCCTATGTGTAAAATATTACCTTCCGATTTATTCGATATCACGCTTTGGCCCCATTCCGGTAGTTGTTTCAAGCAATCTTGCAGTTGTGGGAGTAACGCTTTGCCTTTAGCCTTATCTTTATTCTCGTGTTTACTTTCTTCTCTAAACTGGACAGTAATCGTATTTCCACTATGCGTTATCTCCCATTCTCCACGGTTGGCTACGCTATCAATAAATGCTTTCAATTTTTGTACTGGCTCAAGAGCAAACGTTGATAGAAATAATCTGGGTTTTTGCGTTGCCCTAGATGAGCTTGCTTGTGTTGTAGCGGTAGTTTGCAGGGCTGGTTTAGAAGAGTGGTTCAACGCATTATTAATGCTATTAATTTGGTGCTCAAAGGCAAGATCAACCATTTTTTTACTGTCTTGCAGCTCTGTCCGCAACTTTCCCATGGCTGCAATACAATTTTTATCTTCATCCTGGAGGAATTTTTCCTGATCTCTTAAGTTATTAAGTTCTATATTTCCCCGTGAGGCCGTTATTTCTGCTTGCACGTGGGACAATTTCTTTTGTATCATCGCACGCTGTTCTTTTATTTTCTCAAAATAAGCCTGTGTCTTTGCCAATCGACCTTCCCACGAAACACCTATCTCTGATGTTTCTTGAGCTTGGATTATATACTCCTGAGACAATTTTTGCTCATCGTTTACTTCGTTGCTTAATATCTCATTGATTGAAATTTTATTAGATGATATTACAGTTGTCATTTTTTTTGCATCTTCTTCAGGTAATTTTGCTATCAAATGCAATAGCGTATCTCCATGTGTTGTTTTTGCTCGTATCAGTGCATTCTGCTCTTGGGTTACTTGCAATAAATAATTAACAACATGGGGATGGTTATTTATTATCGCAAGGTGTAATGCGTTATATCCATGTTTTGTCTTGGCTAAAGGATCGAGCCCCGTTTGCAACTGCTTTTCTACTTCCACTTATTCGCCCGATACTACGGCAAGGTGCAATGGTGTATAACCGAATTGTATTTTTGCTTTATCAATATTGTCTTGCGCTATAGATTGATGAAAAGCTTGCATCGCCTTTTCCGAAGCAAAATCAGGAAGAGCAAACGGACCTTTCTGAGCTTCTTTTTTTTCAAAGTAAGATTTGAATGGAATATACTTTAATTCATTGACACGAAAATAGTGGTACAAAGGATGATCCCATCGCTCATTCTGAACCATGGGTGCATTGGCAGGCTTGGGTTGCTGAAGACGGATTTGCATGCCTACCAACCAATTTTTGACAACACAGTTTCCTACTATTTGTTCTCCTCGCCAGGGGTAGAGTTGCTCAATAGCGGCTTGTTTAAGACGAGCAGCATCTGCTTTAGTTATGTTAGGATCAGAATTACCATATAATCCCATTGTAACACGCTCTTTAAAGGCAGCATCCGTCTCTCCTGCCGATTGTTTGAGAAAACGAAGGCTTAGAGCATCCCTAATGCATGTATTAAGCGCACTATTAGGAGTACGCAGCTCCTGCGCAGGAAAAACTCTAGCATGCGGCAAATTTTTAATACCTGGAGTATTATTCTTGTGTGGTTGATTGCGTAAATCATGATGCCTATTCCCTTCCCCTAAATTATCAATGCGTACAATAATTTTCCCGGGATAATCAGGATGATTTTCAAAATGCGCATATACGGCATGCCCCGTATATCCAGCATCGCATACATAAGATTTGCCGGGTATTTGCATTACCTTTTCAATACAATCAAAAATATTCTCAGTGTAAGCATTAATTCCCCAGTCAACACACTTTAAATCGTATCTAACGTACCATTGACCTAATCGAACATGCAGTGCTTCCAACGTTACAGCTAGCTCGTCTATTAAATCGTCTAATACATGTTGTTTTTCTGCATAACCACCTGGGTAATCATCGTTGAAGTCTTTCTTGATACAGATGATCATTTCTAATAACACGCGTGCACGTAGTGGTAGAAAGTAAATAACTTGCGAGCTCTCAAAATTCCCAGGCAAACCATCACGCGTAAAATTACCTTTAAGGGAAATAAGATGGCCCAAATACACCAACAAGTTACTGCGCATCACATCTGCAATCATTATTTTGTTGTTGAGGTTTGAGGCATCGGGGATAGAGCCAATAAGGTGTTGAATGGCCTGATTCAGTAATTTTTCGTCAGCGACACGAGATTCAAAATCCCCTACGTAATGCAAACGGCAGACTTCAATTAAGTTTTTCAACCGACGAATCGAAAGTTGGTTTCGATTTCTTAATAAAAGCTCTGTTAACTCTTTTTTTGCAGTAGGATTAACAATTTTATTTAATGCAGTATCACCCTTATTATCAACCAGCGCCAAATCAATGCCTTTTTCAATCAATAATTTTGCCATCTTAATATGGCCATGGGTAGCCGCTAATATATGTAATGGGGTTTCACCCTGGTTATTCTGTGCGTTGATAAAAGCGCCTTCTTTTAGTAATTGAGTGACGGCATTCAAATCTCCATTTCGCACTGCGCGATGCAAAGCGGTTTCACCATTTACATCTCGACCGAAAATGCTTTTGTTTTTTTCCAGAAAATTTAACAAATTTTTGTCACGCTGTTGGCCCGCAATAGTAAAGGCTGTATCACCTTGAGAATTTTTAGCTTCTAAAGAAGCCCCTTGTTTTAGTAAAAATTCAACTATAGAAGTAGAACCTGAACGTACAGCGGTTAGCAATAAAGTATCACCCTGCCAATCTCGCTCTTCAAGAAAAATTTCACCTTTTTCAAACAAAGTTTTAACGGCTGGGAAATTATCTTGAAGAATGTAATTGCGGATAGGAATTATCATTCTTTGCTGTAGCAATTGAACTTTTTGTTGTGTTCGCTTTAGGGAAGTTGTAAGTCTCGTCACATTTTCCAGATCTTCAATGACGACTGGCTCGGCAATGTATGCTTTCAATTCATTGGCGACTTCTTGTATATTCTGCAGAGTAGCTTGTATTGCATTGACTTTTGAAGACCACTGAGGGTCTGCACTTGTACCGTAGCTTAATTCGGCTATTTTCGTTTCGATATTATCTAAAGCTTCGGCTGTTTCTGTAATCAACTGTAAGTGTTGCGCAGTCAATATAGGCATGAATTAATTCCTCCCTTTTATGCACACAGTATCATTCTTAACCTGATCATTCCATATGAATTTTTTAATGAATCCAATAAGGATTTGATATGTTCATTAAATAAATTTATTTAGGTTCCACCTAACTGAAAAACTGGTAAAATAACCGATTGATATAATATCTATATTCAGTACCCTTTACTCATTAGGTTAGCAGGAGAATTGAAATGGAAGATAGTTTGGTGCTAAGCTAATGCACATCAACGAACTTTTATCGAAGATATTTCCCGGCAAAGACGCTGCTTGGTTAAGTTTATTAGAGGCCACGGGCATTTTAACTATGGGAACGTTTCTCCAAGAAGGTTCCCCCGCAACATTAATTGAAACTTTGAATACTTGTTTACAAGAAAAGTGGATTCGCCCTTCAGACAAACAAGATTGGCAAATAACGGATGAAAGTTTATCTGATGATCAAAAAAATATTATTCGACAAGCGTTCAAATCACTTAATTTGTATGATGAAATTGCTCCTACCCAAAAACAATATGATGCTGCCCTTTTAATGGGCGCTCTTGAAAACCTAGTCAGATCGCGCTTAACGTATTTGATAACCTGTTGGAATAAGGGTGTTAGATTTAATCGCATCTATATTTTAGTCGGCGATCGCGCATTATCACCCGATCAAGAACCTATTACCTACACGTTAAAGGCAACCCATCGCAATGAACCAGATATGATGATGCAGATTGTTTCAGATGCGGTAAAAGAAGGTGCTTTCCCAGGTGCTGAAATTATTTACGCCCATGCACCCAAGCAATCCAATGCTGTACGAGCCACTTCAATGGACAATATTATAAGTTGGGAAAAACAACGTAGAATTAATGATCACCACATTTTATTGGTAACAAACCAACCTTACATAGCTTATCAAAGCACTATTGCTTCCCAAGTACTGTCTAATAATTTTCGAGAAAAGGTCAGCTGTGTAACAGGCAAAGAAACGCATTTTAAGGTATCAGACAAATATGATGTTGAAGCTGTTGGACAGAGTAACAGCATTCATACATTAACCGTGGGATTAGACTGTTTGGCTCGCATTGTCTATGCATCAAAAGAGTTATTGAAATTAAAATGTATGCCGAGTTAAGGCAATCTATTTTTTCTGGAATCGTCTCGGATGCTGAGCATTACTATTAAATTCAAGCGCATCAACCCTTTGCTGCAAGTCATCCATTCTATTGCACATTTCAACAAACTGTTTTCTTAGAGTATCATTTTCTCGTTTCAGAAACTCTATTTCTGACTCACCTTCAATTCGAACGGGAAGATCTACGGCAATTTTTGATGAAGACCCTTGCGTAGTGTTTGATGATTTCCCTGCCATTCGATGCTCTAATAGAGGAGCCAGTATTTTTTTCCCTTGGTGGGATCGGCGCTCATTCATGATGATACTTAATAAACCTGTTTGGTCAAAATCAAACAAAGAAATCTTTTCTGTTTTTATGTATTGACTGGTGTGATACCCGCGCGCTTCTCCCCATGAAACTTTGGAATTATGATTAGCCCCTTCATCCAGAAAAAATTGTATGATTTCTTTTGCTTTTTCTTGGCTTAAAACAGGTGCAGTAGCAATAACCAGCGCTAAAGGCGTAAGCTCTAGCATTCTACCTGCATATTTTTCTAAGTGTTTAAATAATGCATTATTATGTCCCCATTGACCAGGAGGTTGGTAATTAAAATGGGAAGAAGATGGGCATTGCAAAGTAAACTTTTGTTCAAGATTGGCACCAAATTTAACCAATACTTTCATAGATTCAATTCGCCCATTGGCAGCAGCAAAACCTAATAATAAGTTATCCCTAATAAGATTCACGAGTGATTCTTTCGTGTTTTGTGCCAAGTAATCTTCTAAAAGAGAGGTTAATAGTATTTTATTATCAAAAATAATGGCCAATAAGATTTGATCTGTCATGCTTAGTTTATCAAATGGCGCAGGAGCAAATGCCAAATTTTTATCATTCAATACATTAGGAAGAAGAAATAAAGATACTTCCTGCCGATTAGGGAAGAGTGTATCAATGGTTTCTACGGTAAAATGCTTAAATATGTAAGATTCAACGTCTGGGTCATAAAAATTATAATAAAGTCCAACAATTTTACCCAAAGGACTCATTTTAAATTTCGATTGAATTTCTTCTTCTTTGAGTTGAGTTTCTTCTGCGTACAACCTCTCCTGATAATTATTTTTTTTTGTTTTTTTACCGAAGGTATCAAATAAGCTAGCACGTTGAGGCTTATTATTTCTTTCACGCTCTATGTTTAAATTTACAAAAGGAGAATCCCAGGCTAAGGACACAAAGTTGTTGCATTCTTTTTTAAGACTTATTTTTTGACCATCAGATGGTCCGTAATAAAGCCCAGGCACATTATTAGGCTTAATCAGATTATCCCAGACAGGTTGTGCTGCTACAAATAATGCTTTAAATTGCTGATAAGCTTGATTAAGCAAAGTAAGCTGGTTTTTTGGGGAATCCAAAGAATTTGCAATATAACTAAAATACAATACAGTCATTACTGTCTGAAATTTTACGGCAATTAACATAATAGATTTATCTAAGTCTTGTATTTCTTTTGCGTACCATTGAACGGCTTTTTCTAGCCCTTCTCGTATTGTTTTCCGTCTTGCTGCATCCTTGTTTTTTGCATCACTGGCCTCGATAGAACCGCTCATCCACCCAGAAACCCAAGAATTGGCTTTATAAAATTCATCCTCTTCTTTTTTGATACGCGTATTTATTTCCTCAGCTTGTTTTAACACTTGAGTGATAATACCTGATAACTGTTGTATTTCAGCATTGGCTTGATTATGTAAGGAATTTAATTCACCGAATAAACGCTGTTGTGTATCTTTCATTGATGGCATAATGTCCCTTCCTTAATATTTCTTAAAAAGAATACCATAAAGTTATCATGTGCGGCAACTGTCACAATTCAGTTAACACCAAATGATTCGGCATCAACCAAATCGGATGGCCATTTCTTTTTGTTTCAATTAATAATCTTGTTATAAAGTCATGCAAATGCACAAGCTCAAGCTTAAGTGATAATGCCATTTTTTTTAATACGCTTTCAATGATTAAAAAAATCTCATTATTAATGTAAGGCATTTGCAATATTGCCATGATAACTGCTAACCAGCGCTGTTGATTATCAAAAATATCAACAACATCATGTTCCATCAACCGTTGCATATCATCCAGCAAACCTATATTTTCTAAAAGTTCCACACTGATTTCATTTGAAAATAAAGGCGATTTCTCATAAAAAATTGCATTCACTGAACGTTGCTTTGATAAATGCTGGCAGACTTCTTTATTGTCATCAACATGGTATAACGTAAACGAATCTTCGATAGGTTGAAAAAAATTAAGCAGCCAACGTATTTGCGTTTCTTTATATTCATTTCCTTCAAGTATGCTTTCTACTTGTGCATATTGCTTAATTTTTTCCTGAACAATATCCCGATCATCCAAAATGCGGTTTAAGATAATTTCTTCTGCAAGCTTTTGCTCTAGAGGAAAAAGTTTTTCTTGATAATAATTATCATGCTGATATCGAGGCTGATACCTGGCATTGATAAAATCAAATGTGATATTCAAGGGCTTGAATAAATGTTTATCCCAGTAACTGATGGCGGCAGCCAGCGCATCACTCTCGTTCTTTGGTTTTTCGTATTGCCAATAATACAACGTATATAACGTTGTATTTTCAAGATCACGGTGTGTTGTCAATCCCACAGGAATATTTTTAGACTTAGCATATAATACCAGTGCCAATAAATTGAGATCAATTCCCTCCATATTCCTTAAAGTATGATCCCAATCGATGCTGATAATCACGTTCATTAATGTTTTCCGTACAGTAATAATATAATCACTGCTTCTTTTTCAATACGGTTTGACTGGATGCATCTAAGAAGCCAATGGATTGCGGGGTGGTATTTGGAGTTTCTAACTCTTTAATAATATCATCCAGTTTTGTGCGAGACATTGGATCTTGAGACCAGGCTTTCAACACAGTATCGCGGTATTGTTTTACATGAGTATCTTCGCTTTCAGGAAAATCAGGACGTTTGCCTTGTGTAATTTTTAATGCAATTTGTGCAACATTAGAGCCTTTAAACGGGTCTTGCCTTGTTGCCAATTCCCACAGCACAATTGCATAACTGTAAATATCACATTCTGCAGTATGATGGGGATTGTCTTCAAATAATTCGGGGGCCATCCATGCCGGTGTACCTGCAGCTCCTCCTGTCACTTTCGATGTGGAATCAGATTTAATTTTTGCTAAACCAAAATCAGTCAGCTTCGGGTCTTGATTCTTATCCAACAACACGTTCATGCTCTTTAAATCACGGTGCAAAATCGCTTGTTCTCGCGTATGTAAAAAAGATAAACCTTTACCTATATCAACAGCAATCTGTAAACGTTTGGGCCAATTAATCTCTTTGTCGCTGTGCAATAAAGCATACAATGAACCACCTGGCGCATATTCCATCACTAAACAATAAGGTTGAGTAATGCAAATGCCGTAAAGTTGAATAATATGAGGAGTACGTAACTGTGCCATGACTGAAGCTTCATGTTTAAACTCCGTCAATGCCTCATCAGAAAAATTATTTGCCTTTAATTGTTTAACCGCTACATCAGAATGGCGCCACTCCGCTTGGTACACGTCACCAAAAGCACCTTGACCCAGTTTCAGGCCCACTACTAACTCGTTGTAAGAAATTTCCAACGAAAGAGAAATTTGACCTAAATTATTGACGAGATTATTTAATTGAGGAGTAGCATTATTATTGTTATTCCCAATAGTAGGTTGAATGGTAATACCATTTGCTGCAGCTAAAGCCTGTATTCTTCGTGCTTCAAGTGTCCGGTCTATCAGTCTTATTATTGCTTCTCCATTAACCACGCTACCCGCACTTCTTGCATCTAGGCCGTCCTTATTTCTATGATTAATATCTGCACCCTTTCCAATCAGCCACTCCACCATATCTATTCGCCCAACCCATTTCGCTAAGATAAGTGGTGTATTACCCTGTTCAGCAGACTCATCTTCAATAGATTGCTTTTTTTCATCCACTAACCATTCTGCTAACGCCAGATCACCCAACCAAACTGCTATATGCAAAGCTGATTTTTTATCTTTTAAAAATTTATTATTAATGTCCCATCCACTTTGCTTAAAGATATAATTAAAAAATTTTGAAATAAGAACCCTATCTTTAGAGTTTTGATAATTTAATGATCCCGCTTTCATAACAAACTCATCTAAAGTATTTGTATTTTTCTTGTCTAGCGCATTAATATTTGCCCCATGATCAATCAATTGCTGAGCTATGTTTATTAAGAACTCCGGATCCCTCCAAATTTCCTGCTCCTTAGGCCAATACTCTGCTCCGCTAAATATTTTTCCTAATATTGTTTCACCTTTATCATTTGTTTGATTGGCCAGAAAAAATTTCTTATTTATTACCCATTCATTAACCATCCACTGTAAAACTCTTCTATTACGAAGTGATGATTTAGAAGCTTGAGCAAAAAGAGCTTCAGAATAGTCTAGAGGTTGAAATCCCACATTATTTTTAAATGAAAATTTTTGTGTGTTATTGGTTAGATATTGAAAAGTCCCTAATTTCTTTTGATAAAAACTATCTTGGTAGAATTCCGCTTGTCCTAAAAAAAATAGCACACCTTCTTTAGCATCATTTTTTTCATCGAGTGGGCATTGTTGCTCTGCCAGCCATTGAACTGTATCAAATTGTCCATGTTTAGCTGCTATGAGCAATACCGTATTACCTTCTGCATCTCGATCAGCTAAAGTATGTTTTTTAAGTAATGGTATCTTGCGGTTCAGTAAAGATCTTATTTTAGAAATATTCCCTTCACGTGCTGCTTCATGGAGCGGATATGGCATTGTTTTTCTCCTCAATATTTATTTCGATTATTAAGTTCCTTATACTACCATGATTATCGATGTTTTAGCTTATTGGTTTCTACATCATCAATTTTTACTATAGGCGTCAACATCTGAATTTTATTTTGCGCAGACGTTTTAATATCTTCAGGTGTTTGAGGGTTATCAACTACTTTTTGATAAAGTGATAATGCTAATGCAGTATTAGCCTTTGCAAGTTCACCTTTTTCATAAATTCTGGCTAAATTATATTGTGCCCGATAATACTTGGCATCAGCTGCTTGCGTTAAATAATGAAGCATGGCTTGTTGATTGAATACCAGGTGGCGATTTGCATAAAGCATGCCTAAACTGTAAGCCGATTTGATATGACCTTGCCTAGCAGCTTGCTCAAATAATGATTGTGCTTGTAGGTAATTTGAACTTGTTTCGTTAGCTTGTGCTTGAATAAATAAAGTATCAAGTGCCTCAGGAGTGAGTGCTTCTAGGTTTTGACATCTTTGCAAAAGCGTTTTTGCATCTGGACGTTGGTTGGGGTCAGAATGCCAGCATTGTTCTATCAAGGCGCGGTAGGCTTCGGGAACAGCATTAAGCGATGGGTATGTTTTTGTTCGAGTTGCTTGCGGCCAGGATTTCCCACTCACAATATGCCAAAGTAACCAGCCCACACTGTAGATATCCATTTTTTCGGAGGTTTGTTGCCCCTGCATCAGCTCTGGAGCACAAGAAATATCAGGCGTGGGCAATGTATGGAGCGATTCTATACTTAAGCTGTGTTTAAGTTTTGCCAAGCCAAAATCGCTGATATGCAATTGATCTTGATGGATTAAAATATTAGCCGCTTTTAAATCACGATGGATAATACCTTGACTGTGCAAATAAACCAAACCTTCTAATAAGCCAAAAATTAAATTTTGTTGCTGTTCAAAGGTTAAAAACATGTGTTGAGTTAAGTATTCACTGAGCGTACCTTGCTCCATACGCTTCATAACCAAACATTCAAAGCTTTGATCTAAGCAAGCACCATAAAAAGGTACAATGTTAGGATGGTCCAATCGACCAAGAATTTTTACCTCTCGAATCAACTCACTGCGTGTAGCATCATTCAGCGCATTAATAGTTTTAATCGCAACAGATTCACTTTGCCATGTTCCTGCATATACACGCCCAAAACTGCCTTTGGCAATGAGCTGAGCAAAGGTTAAGTCTGCCATTTCTAAATGCAGTTGCGCATCGACAGTATCAGCCAAATCTGACACTTGTTGCGTATGATGATGCAATTGATTTTTCAATGCTTGAAATTGTGATACTTTTAATGTTTCTTGTTCTGTTTTAGGCAGCTGCGAAACGTTTTTCTCTAGATGCATTCGCATTAACGATTCCACTTCCATTATGCGTTGCTTTAACTTTTCCTGATCGCACTGTTGTGCCAAAGCTATTTTTTTCTGCCATTCTTGATGCTCTTGTTGAATATGCATTTGATGCATGGCTAACGCTGTGGTAAGTAATTGCTGGCTTTGATCAATTTGGACGTTTAATTGAATAAAAGCGGCTTTATCATTTCCAGCATGATAATAATGTTTATACCATTTTTTCCCCACGTAATAGTTGATGTGGTTAAGGCAGTTTTGTGCGGTTTGATAACAATTATTCAGTGCATCCGTAAAACGTTGCCCTTGCATTCGAGCAACTTCTTCAGCGGTTTTAGGTAAAATTTGGTGCATATGCCCCAAACGATTGGCTAATAATTGGCATTGTTCTCGGTTAGATTGCGCTAGCTTAACTTGAGTGTAGACGGCGTTAATTGTGCTTACTAACAAGGATAGAGGAGT
>CAYUEL010000007.1:13620-34231 GCA_964443025.1 uncultured Gammaproteobacteria bacterium
GCGAACATACCACTTCCATTTCTACCTAATGAATTACTATGACGCCTCGATAATATCTTAAACGATTTAAAAACACAAATCCCTTGATTGTTTGGGTGAAAATCTGTTATTCCAGCAACACTTCTTCCTCATCCATGCTCAAGAGCTGGTAGCGCAGGCATTGCAATTCAAAATACAATTGACGTATGGTATAGGGGTTTATATCAGGATTTACTTTTGCTTTGTGATACCATTCTTCCAGTTCCAATAACATTTTAAGGCGTTTCTCCTTGTCCATCTATTCCTCCTCAAATCCTTTTGTTGAAGTGGATCATTATTGAATTTTGCCTGAATGTCAAAACAGTATTATTTATATGTTCTATTTACCTAGATCATGGGTTATTATTAAAAAACATCGAAATGCGATGCACAGCTTTTGTGCTGTGCATCTTTCAAATAAAGATTAAGATTTATTGCTTTTTTACCAGGTACGCCACCCCATTGCAAACAGACTCGGATGCATGACCATAATTTGGATCGCTAGTTACCCACATAAAAAACAGACCCATGCCTTTACATAGACTTGCTTGGACAAGGTTACCATTACCAGAAGGCTTGTTGGTATCATCCGAGTTTTTTGATGGCTGGGGTTGATCCTTTGGCTGATCGTTTGATTGTTTAACATTTAAATTTGTATCGTTACCTTTCATTTGCTTATCTCCTATCGTTTAAGAATAAAAATTACTTGTTTTTCATTGAACTTCCAGACTCATTATTTGGCAAAGATTGCTGTGTATTACTTTGAGCATTGTCGGTTTGAGGTGGGTAATACACAGTAAATTCATCTTTACCTGGATCACCCAGTTGGTTAAAATGTAATAAACCTGCTAGTGCGCTACCAACCATACCTCCAGCAGACCCAGCTACCCATTCGCCAACTTTATGAGCAGCATAATGCGTTACAACGTGCTCAGTTGCTTCGTGGATGAGCTTTGTGTTGTTATCATGGGCTGGCACATATACCTGTTCAGGATTACTATTCGCAGGATAACTAGGTTGATTGCCCAAGCTACCTTTACTATTTGAATTACCCATAAAATTTTCTCCCACTTAGAATTTAAAATTTAAACCAATGCCGGCATACCAGGTTCCTGTATTTGAGCCTTTTGCCTCAACATAACCACGTGTATTATTGCTAAAATTTGTTCCTGCTTGAACTTGACCTTGCGTATAGCCTGAATGATGACGGTAGCCACCCGCAGAAACAAAATGATTATTGTTACTGACTGTTGCATTTGCGCCCGCACCCGTAAATTTACCATCTCGATCACTAATAAAATAAGGTTTTGCAGTTAAATTGACGTTGTTAGTAGTGTCATTTGGTTTACCCATTTAATCCCCCTTGTGTTAACGGTTAAAATGATGCTTAACGATGTGACTATAGGGGGTTAAAAGAAAATAAAAAATCCGAATGAGTACTACCGTACTAATACAGTATTAATCATGATATAATTTTTCGGGGAGTAAATTAATGAAGCTAAACGATCACATTATTTGGCGTCTTGCACAAGATGTTAGGCAAATTTGCGAGCCTTTATTTTCAAAGCTTGGTATCACATACATGGACTATGCGCGTTTTTACCGTAAAGATCACAGTGTCCTTATTATCTGTTCAGACCCAGCCTATGTAGATTTTTTTCTGAACCATAAGATTTACAAAGGCGGCCCCGTTGGAAAAATTAACGAAGGGTTTCATCTTTGGAATGAATATATTGATAAAAATTTTCTGGGAGTGGTAAAAAATACATTTCAACACTCACATGGTCTAACGGTATTGAAATCGTTTAAAGATTATGATGAAATCGTTAACTTTGCTGCATTGGGCTACAACGAACGAATTTATGATTTTTATCTGAACCATCAGGAAATGATAAACAAATTCATACGTTACTTTCAAGAGCAAGCAACCGATATTATTGAGCTTTCAAAAAAACATCGATTTGATTTTTCAAACCAAGTGAGAGAAAGCAACATTTCTGGAGAAAGTGATTATAAAGAATTAGAAAAACAATTATTTACAAAATATAATTATGTTTATTTATCTGATGATAATTTTATTAAGCTATCGAAGCGAGAAGCTGAGTGTTTAATCTACTTGAAACAAGGCTTTCGCTCTAAAGAAATCGCTAAAATTTTAGAAATATCCTATCGAACTGTAGAAGCTTATTGCGATACTTTAAGGCAAAAAATGAACTGCAAATCACGGCTAGAACTGGTGGGGAAAATATCAAACCAACTTGTAGATATTGATAAATAAATTATCCATTAATTAGGTTGCTTAGTCATTTTAAGGAAATATTCATTCACCTGTGTTAAATCCGGATGATAGTTTACAATTTTTCCTTGCGCTATCTGCGTTTGGATTGTTGTTAAAATTATCCTTGGATCATATCCTTCTTGTATTGTAAAAGCATCATAATGGTTGTGGTCATTATAATAAAGAAAAATAGGTGATTCTCGATACTGCATTAAATTATCGGGTATGGTTGGGCTAGCATCCGGCCTAATGATAATAATCGCACGGTTAGTAATACGCTGAATTATTTCAATTTCAATATGATCTCCCCATTCCGTTCCATTACGTATATTCTCGATATACTTTCTAAAATCTTCATCCGTTCCTTCTCTATAAAGCTTGAAATCATCAAAATTGTATTCCATATGTGCAGAAATTATTCTTCTTAAAAAAGCTGCGTCCTGATCCAAATACAATCCAACTGCGTGAAATAAACAATGCCCATCTCCTGGAACTTTTTGGTAACTTAAACCTCGTAATGCATCATTTGATTCAATTTTATGAGTGCCCTCCTCTTTAGGATGATATAGATGAACCACACGTTTTTTGTGATGATGTATGTTTTGTGAAGGTCGCCATGGTCGGGTAGTACTTGTAATATTTTGGTGATGTATTAGACATGACTTAATAAAGGCAATTCGATGGCGAGCTACCTTAAGCCTAGGGTCAAGATCACGAATATGGCTTCCATGTTCGATTAATTTTTTATAGGCAAATAATGCAATTTCAAAACGATTTAAATGAAAAGCTGAATTGCCAATACCGAATAATATATCGGCTTTGTGGGGAGATAAACGAGAAGGATTATACTGCATGGCAATCCTACCTGATTTAAGATAATAGTGTAAACTCATTCGATAATTTCTTATACTGGAATAACAATGCGCCAGATCTGAAGATATAATTCCAATCTCAAAACAATTTGAGCTGGCATGTTCTAAAACGATCAAAAGAGCCTTTCTATAGTAAAGTATGGCATCATTAAAATTACGTTGATCAGCATAACAATCAGCTTTTAATAGATATGTTCCTTTAATTAAACTTAATGGAATAGCTGTTTTTTCATATATATTAATTATTTCATCACAAAGAGTAATAACTTCTGTTAGCCGTGACCGCTCAAAATAAATAGTAGCAATATTATGCAAACATCCTGCATATTCTATCGAATTAGTTCCATGCGTTCTAGCAACAATAGCTTTTCGTTTGAGATTGATTTTAAGTGCATCCTCATACCTCCCCGCATCTAAATAACCGCACGATAAATCATACAATAACCTAGTCATTAATGGGTGCGTTTCATCATGAATTTCGGAAAATTTTTGATAATCCTGTTCAATTTGTTCAATTGAAACATAAGCAGAAGGCTGATTGATTGAAAAACGTGCGCGTTCTCTTCTCGAAATTTCCATGTAATAATTTAATTTTTCTATTTCGCCAACAATATCGCAAGCGGCTATCAGCATATGAATAATGCGATGTGTAAAAAAATGATGTTCCTGATTTAATTGGTTAGAAATATTGAGTGCCTTTTCAAAATATTGGATTCCACGATGAACCAAGTTATGCTCGTTTGGATGACTTCTTATAATTATTTCACCTAATATCGCATTAGCTTCTTGAGATCTTTCAGAGTTTTCGCCATAAAAATGGTTACTCAATTCGAGCGATTTTTCTGCATTATCTAGCTGTCTTGGATCTGAGGGAAGTGATAAAGAAAAAATAGTTAATGCATGATAGATATCTGCAAGTTCTTTATCGGGGTTTGATTTTAATTCTTTGGCGCGTAAAATCATTTGTGTAGATTTGTTCAAATCGGCCAAATAGTAGTAAGAAGTTCCAAGAACAAAATAATAGTACACATGTCGATTTATCTCCAAATGAAGATCTTCTGCATGTTTTAAAACTGACTGCAAGTGAGGGGTAAGATCACGGCATTGCAGGGCTACATGACGGTGATTTTCAAGTGAAATTGGTTCTTCTGTATATTCATTAGGATTTATAGTAAAATCAATAAGTTTATCAGCACCATGTGTAATGGCGATAAGTGATTTTTCGATATAATGTTGTATTTGACCGTTTTTTTCAATCCTATCTCGAATAAATAATTGCATCAGTGGGTGCATCGACAGCAATTGATTATCATCATGTACTTGAACAATTACATATTTTAGCAATAATTTTTTATATTTAAGGATAAGTACATCATTTATATTCAGAGGGCGAGTTATTAAATTCCAAGGTATTCGACTTGGCTCCAGGTACGCCATCTCATATAAAAGAGCAAGAGCTTCACTGGATTCTTCCTCTAGTTTTTGAATTGTTAACGTGAAAACAGTGGCTACTGTATGCTGATAATCCATGAGAGGAGATTCTTGCTGCCAAATCTCTTTATGCGATGTTTGAAAGAGATGAATATAGTCTGAAATACTAATATTTCCACTCGTTTTTATGTATACACAAGCTTGTGTTAGTGCAAGCGGAAAATTTCCTAGCAAGGTTGCCAGTTGCTTTGCATCAAATTCGTTATAATTTTTGACGCCATCAAGTAATTTAAATATATAGGCAATAGATTCTTTTTCATTAAATGGATTAACTTCAATGGGCTTATTTAAAAGTATTCCGGAGTAACGAGAAATTAATAAAATATGTCCGCCCTGAGCAGGAAAATATTCTTTCACTGTATTGTATTGCACTACTTCATCAATAATGATTAAATACCTTTTGTATTCGCTCAACTTATTGTTTACTTGAGAAATTAATTCATGCTTTCTTAAATCGTTACTTATCCGTAAAACGGATGCAAGCCCCGCATAATCTTGATCTACCGTATTCATATTCAGATACCAAATCAATTGGTAATCACCACTACGAGCAGATTCATGAGCATATTCAATAGCAAGTTGTGTTTTTCCTATACCACCAGGCCCAGCAATCAGTTGTAAACTTCCGTATGTCTCTTGATTGTTAAATTCACTACGTAATTTATCTAGAAAGTCTGCTCTTCCTACAAAAAACTCATTTTTTCGGAATGGCAAGCTGAGAATAGGGGTAACCGTACCTGCTTGAAACAGGGATTGTGCTCGATTAAATTCTGCTTGTAACGATTCCACTAACTCTGTAAAGCCAGAATTACCCTCTTTCTTCATAATACTTAGATGTGTTCCAGACAAAGCTTTTATTTGGCTTTCATCAATTTCCCAACCCAATGAAGGGTTTGTATTTTCATTTTTGGCATAATACAATCGGCAGTAAAAAGAACCCTTTCCTTTATCATGCATACGATCAGGAGCCTCTCGCTGCTGATTTTTACATGATCGTCCTTGGTAGGCTAAAACACCCAAAGCAATTGACCACGCATTGCGAATAACTTGGGCATAATGTTGATGGTCACTAATTTCAATTTGGTTTAAAAAATCTTTATGAATAGTTTCTAATTGCCGAAAAGCACAGTCAATTTGCTGTGATTTTGTTAAATCCTTTGATAAGGATATACGTTTAATTTTTTCAGTGTAGCTTTTTTTAATTCCTTCATCAGCTATAATAACTCTAATAATAAATTTACCAGTCAGTGTTGCCAGTTTAATAGCGTAATCGCCATGCTCCTCTTCAGACATGGCTGTTAGATGATAACTTGAGGTGCTATCTAACATAAATAATGCAACATCGTGTCCATCTTCACGAAGCAACTCTGCCACCCTATGTGCAATAACACCACCCGAAGACCAACCTGCTAATAAATAGGGTCCAGGTTTTTGTTGTATGGCTGTTTTATAAAGATTAGCATAAACATCAATACTACCTACTAAACCCAGGTCTTTTACCGAAACACCATAAATTTCTCTGGTTTTAAAAAATTCTGAAAACCGTCCATAGTCGTTTTCAGCCTTGCCTAATAATGCATGGATAAAGAAAACAGGTGTGTTTGTCTTCGATTCATTATGTGATTTACATATATTTTCATTCAGGAAAATTAAAGGTGCAGGCTCCAAATAACTGTCTATTGTTTGTGCAACCTCATCGACCGATTGTTTTAAAAGCTTGGCTACCATTAGATTAACAGAAAACTCATGCCGCAACCTGTTTGAAAAATTCATGACTGTAATGGAATCTCCCCCTGCAGATTCAAAAGATACGTTTGTTATCCACTTTGCAGATGGTAAAACGTTATTCCATATTTGTATAACACGATTTTTTGTAGTTGTCTTAGTGTTATGAGTTGAATCGGTTTGTATTTCACTAATAGGAAAATGAAAACCCGATGCCACATCGTTTAAGTCATGAAATAATTTATCCTTCCATTGATTATTAATTTCTGGTTTGAACTCTTGCCATAGCACTGGCATATGGTTACTAGCATATAACAAATTTTGTTTTTCTAATTCTTCTTTGATCTTGTCAAACCCAAGTCTTTTCCCTGTGAAAAACCGGACACCTGCTACGAGCTGGCCATTTAATTTAGCAACTTGTGCTTTATCAATAATTTTTCCACCATTAATTTCGAGATTTTCTAATACCTTTTCTACCCCTTCCATTGAGATTAAGTTACCATGAATTTTTTCTTGTTCATCATCTATTCGACCGTGAATGTAATGTAAGTAATTGTTTTCATGCTTCTTGCAGGTAACTTTATCTCCGGTTAAATAGCAGGGTTTCGTGTACTGGTTAGCTTTAGAAACAAGAACCATCGTACGTGGATCAAAATGCCGGAAACGTTTTTTAGTAAGTTCTTCATTATTTGTATATCCCCTGCCAATACCTAGCCCTGCCAGCACTAGCTCTCCCTCACCTTCTTTAGTTAATTTATTAGTATTTGGTGCAAGAATAAAAGTTTCTACACCTTCCATGGCCTCACCAATACTGATTTCTCCTTTTTTGTATTGCCATAACGTTGCAGAAATAGATGTTTCAGCCGTTCCATAACCATTAACAATTTCAACACCTTGTTTGTTAAAAAAATCATAAATATCAACTGTCATGGATTCGCCAGTAGTAAGTATATTTTCCATATGAGGAAATACTTTATAATCAG
This sequence comes from uncultured Gammaproteobacteria bacterium, assembly GCA_964443025.1. Classification (GTDB taxonomy): domain Bacteria; phylum Pseudomonadota; class Gammaproteobacteria; order JABCZS01; family JABCZS01; genus JAJFKJ01. The sequence continues at coordinate 20,988 of CAYUEL010000007.1, forward strand.
GTTTGCTTTGGGTGGCAATTTGCTTAAGAATAGAGGGTACAAGAATGGCATGAGTAATTCCATATGAGTTAAAATACTCGACATATTCCTGCCAATCTTGTAACCCTTCGGGAATTACTTCTAATCTGCCACCTACGGCAAAAGTCATAGTAATTTCTTGCAGTGAGGCATCAATATACAGAGGTCTGTCTTGTGCGACAACAGAAGATTCATTTAACCCTAATACTTTTTTATGGCCTTCAATTCGGCTTTCTAAACCTTCATGTATATTGATAGCGCCTTTAGGTATTCCTGTCGTTCCTGATGTATAGACAATATAGGCATCGCTTGCTGGATCGACACGAATTGTTTTGTGAAACTTAGGGAATCCGTTTAAATCAAAAAAACTCTCTGTATCTGCATGAAATAGTATGGATTTAAAATACTCGTTCTGTTCAAAAATAGATAAAAAACGTGTATGCGCAATAATAAGATCCGCTTCATGTAATGTATTCTGACACTGATTCGACCGCCATGCGTTTTTATCTTCATCAAATTCAGGTGGGCGTGATAATACCAAAATACCACCCGCTTTCCATACAGCCAATAATGAAATAAAATGCTCAAAGCATTTTGGCATCACTAAAGCAATGCGCAAACCTTCCAAAGAAACAAGGTTAGGGGTTTTTTTAATTTTTCGTGCGTTACCAATAAAACGGTAAGCCATTCGTTTGGCAGCATTATCAAGTTGTCTGTAGGTAAGGGTTTGCCCGTTTAAGCTTAATGCAACCCGATTAGGGTATTGGCGAACAGCGTCATTAAAAATTTCATTAAAAAGCTTCATGCAAGCACCGATAATGTATTATGCTAATTTAGCATAAAATTTAACCTGGCTGTGTTTCTTTATATTTTTAATTGTAAAGAGGTAACTTCTAACTGCCTTTCTACTATTCGATTCAGAGGATTTTTAATTTTCTCTGCTTTAGCGGCATGTTTGCCTGCATTGTAAACTCGAATGATCATGTATTTTTGGGAAAGTCCGTTATTATTATTGTTGTTGTTAGAATATGTCAACATTTGCAAAACTTCATTTTTAGTAAAAGTAGCCGTATGCTCATGATTAGCAGTGGTAGCTTTTACTTCAACAAATTTTTCTTTAAGTTTATTATCTATTTTTTTCTTAATGGTTAAATCTTTCCCACTCTCCTCAGCATCACCGATGGCTTTATTTTTATTATGCCAGACCACTTGAATACTATTTGTTTTTGAAGATAACTCAAATCCATTTTCAATATCTTTACATTGATAACCTGGATATTTGGTTTGATAATGTTTCTTCAGAAGAAGATAAGCAAAGTGCTCACCCCAGCGGCCAATTTCTTTTTTTGATTTTTCATCTAAAGCAGAAGTTTCTATCTCTAACTGAGATGCTGCTGATACTGTTGCAGCTGGAATCTGATTTTTATTGGGCAATACCCGAGATGGTTTTTTTTCTGCTAATGACATATTTTGGTAATTTAATTCTTGAGGCTGAATTTGTGGATTGAAAACATTCGAAACAATGGTGACTGTTTTATGATCTGCAGATTTTTCTATCACAGCACTCTGCTTTATCTTTTTATTATTAGCTGGCATTGTGCGCTCTTGCTCTACTAAGGTATGTTTTTTACTGTTATTTGCTGGTTGAGGAGCGTTGTTAGTTGCGGGTATTTCTTTCTTGGCCTCCTTTTCTTTTTCTTCTTTGTTTTGTGCTATTAATCTTTTTGAATTTTCAAGTCCTTCGTTATGTCCAGCCTTATGTGCTTCAAGATAATACTTTGCAGCTAATTCAGTAGATTTTTCAACAACATGGCCTGCTTCGTACATTTGTGCAAGCAGAAATAATGACTCAGGGCTCTTTGATATTGCTGCTATTTTAAAAAGTTCTATTGCAGCTTCATTCCGTTCTTTCCGTGGATATTGACTGTAATCTTCAAAATAGGGATACACATCAAAAGAGGAAAAATGGTCTTCAATATATTCTTCATCTTCTTTTGTCCTAGCCAGAGATTCAGACGACAGTAAATTTTTAGCAAGCAATATTGCTGCCTTTATTTCAAGCTCATTTCTAAATCTTTTCTTTTCCGCTCTACCCCCTATTAGACCCGAAAGTAACCAGCAACTACGCCCTTTATTGATAGGTACCACATTGCTATGACCATTCGCATATATCTTGGCTAAATAATAAAGAACTTCTGAATAATTGTCAGCAGAGCCCTCATAATGAGCGACATGAAAATAAAATATAGCTTTTTTAATATCGATATCCCTATTTTTACCAAAATAATACATTTTCCCTAGTTCCAGGAGTTTAGTACCAAAATCAACTTTATCTGGATCTAGTTCTTGAGGTAAAATTTCAAAAGGTTTATCTATTTTTTGACGTTTTAATTTTGTACGAATAGGCTCTGCCTTAGCAGCTACCTGAGGAAATAAAGTCCTAAAATCATCCCTCTCAGCCCTCTCAAAGGAATCCCTAATTGCTAAACTATACAATAACCTATTTTCTTCTACAATACTCACCATAATAATGCCTCCCATAAAATCTAGGCCCCAATTATTTAAAATTTTCGCAAACCCACGCGAGCGCTTCAATGATTATTAAATAACAATAATAGCACAAAGGAGAATGCTAATTCTCCTCGTTGGATTTTCTGATTTCACCCGTCACAATGTTTATCTGCTATTTAAAAGGTTGGCCTTGCTTGTCATGTGATTTCATTTCATATTTGGGTTGTTATTGTTATTAGAAATATTATTGTTATTAAGGACATTATTGTTATTAGAAACATTATTAGCGTTATAATAGTGAAGAACATTGTTGTTGCTGCTAGGAATAGCCACATAGTACATCACTGATCCAGCAGCTGGATTCCACATAACTTCATTTCTTTCTATCAATGACGGGTGAAGCCAGTTTCCCCTGTTTTTTTCAAGCTTATTCCGTAAATTGTTATATTCAGTTTGCAAAACTCCGAAACGGTTAAGGACTTTAATATGAGCGTTCTCATTAGTTTGTACTGCCTGTAGACCGCTCATTGCCTGCGTGCGTGCACGTTTCGCAATATCCATAAGCATTATCTGTCGTTGAAATTCTGCGTTCCATGCATACTGATTCGCTATCGCTAATTGGGGATGAATGGGGCGCGTATTTGCATAATTTTCTAAATTTGCAATAATGCCAGCTAAACTATCTCTTGCACTTTCTAGGCCTGCATACTCAAATAATAACTCAGCATGTTTGTTATCCATTTTATATGAATTCAATTCCGTTGCTGTGATATTTGGGAATAACGCGGTCAATGCTGATTGAAGTTTTTTAGATACCATGTTTATTCTCCTAACATATACTTATATCATCACATTTTGAGTTTTTTTTCAGCTGGTTTATTGGTTCCGCAGCTAGCGTTATCTTTATCATCGGAGTGACGTTTCGTAGCAGCCTCAACCAGTGTGTCGTTTTGCCATACACCATGAAACGCTTCAGAATTCGAGTAAATTAGTTTTCCTGCCCCTTCTTTTTTGTCATCTTTCCATACACCATCAAACACTACACCATTCGGGTCAATTAGTTTTCCTGGCCCTTCTTTTTTGTCATCTTTCCATAAACCATCAAATACTTCACCATTCGAGTAAATTAGTTTTCCTGGCCCTTCTTTTTTGCCGTTAACCCAATTCCCTTTGTATTTCAAATCACGGCTGTAAAACATTTCTCCAAAGCCATGCGGTTGGCCATTATTCAGCTGACCTTTATAATGATAACCATTAGGGAAGGTATACCACCCATCTCGCAGCTCGTTATTTTGCCAGGTTCCCCCTGCCTCTCCCCCACCATGAAGAGTGTATTTTCCCTCGCCATGTCTTTTATCATTTTCCCAGTTACCGTCGTACCTATCCCCACTCGCACTATAAAGTTTTCCCTGCCCCTGCCTCGAGTTATTTTCCCACATTCCAATGTGTTTGTTGCCATAGAGTGAAATGCTGGTTCCTTGGCCACACGCTTTTCCAAATGCAAAGTTTCCTTTATAAACCAAATAAGGACTACGATAAGTTCCCTCGCCATGAGGAAGTTTATTCACAAACAATCCTTCATAGGTGAATTCGCGCAAAATAAGGGTCCCATTCGTAGGGTTGTTGTTCTCTATAGTGCCTGTGTAGGACCCGAATGAGTTGGTAATAGTATGGTGACCATCGTTAAGCGGCCCTATTTTATCAAAAAATTTTTGAAGTGGCTCAATGACATTGATGCCCTGATAATCCAATTCCTCTGATTCTGAATTTTTATCTTTATCCTTAATCCACACCCTCTCCGTAGAAGCATCCCCTAGTTTAAAGCGACAATAACCCTCAGGATGACCATCTATAAAACAACCGTGGAGTTTCATTCCCGGGGTTTTGACGTATCCTAGGTAATGCGGACGCCCATTCTTGAAATAACCATGAAATGTATCATTTGCAAAAGTTATTTCCCCATACTCAGGTTTTTGATTAACAATAAATCCTTTGAATTCTGCGGTGTCGCTCTTTATAATTTGATACCCATCTTCCTTGCCTGAGCAGTGTTTTTCAATAAAATCACTTAGTTGCTGGGCCATGCGCCCCCATTCGTTGTTTAGCGTCTCTTGGTCTTCAGAAGAAGATGAAATATAACCCGACCTCCCTAAGGAGGGTGCATGTCGAAAAATGCCAAATATAAGCTTCATGGGCGTTATTCTCTCGTAAATTGATCACTTTTGCAACAAATTTGAGCAAGGCGCTTAACATTTAGTATTTATAGGCTTTAGTCATTAGTGCAAGATCATAAGTATTTCTATATTGCAAAATCATTAACTGCAAAATCATTAACTTGGGGTGAGAATATTTCAATGGCTTTCTGATCACGAGGCAAATGTTGTTAAAAATAATTCAAAAAAACTTACAGCCGTAAGCAATGAAATTGTTGACATCTTAATATGCTTCATAATACCTTGTCCTCCACTTAGAAACAAAATTATACTTATTTAAATACAACTAAACAGTTAATGGTTGCTTATGTTTATATTAACAGCATTTTGGTTAGATCCGTGTGGTTGCGGTATACCGTATTTTTCCCTTAGCTCTTTTGGCACAGTATCGAAAAAATGCTCGGTTTTTTGTGTCCAGCTTGAAACTGTATTTGTATTTTGCCCCCACAAACCTGATATCCAATTACCACTCGATCGAGCTGCTTCCTTGTAAGTGTAACTGAAATTTTTGCACGCTTCTATCAGCTTACCCAATTCATCATGCAATGCTAATCCAAGTATCTTGCATAATTGTTTTTGTTTATCCGTGTCAAGATGCTGGCGATGTGTTTTCAATATTCCTAAAACTTGTTCTACACAATAAATTTTAAGATCCTTATTCTCATCTTCTGATTCAGTTAATTCAGTTTTTATTGCATCCGTTACTTGCTTTATATTAATCTCCGCGCCATGATCCAGCAGCAAAGGAAGTATGGATTGTATTGTTTCAATATCGGGGCGAACACCGTGATGCATTATTAAAAAATCTGAATCTGGTGTATCAGGTGATTTTAACAACCCCGGATTTAAAAAATGATTAACAATATTCTTTTTCTCATTATCAGTTAATAATTTTAGCGTATTACAAGTTTTTTGCTGATCATTATGCAAATGCTTAACCAGTTTAATGTTTTGAGATACTGCAGCAAAATAAAATAGAGAATGCGCGCTGAGAGTCCCTGCATAAATCTTCCAAAAGCCTGTCTCACCCTGCTCAAGGATGGCGGTAACTTCAACCTCAGTGTCATTACAATCTGCTGGCAGAGATGACCACCCTTTATAGAGCGCCACCAGGTCAGGAAATTCGTGGGTCGCACGCGACATGGACCATTTACTTACTTCGTATCTTGGCATTCTTGGTCCATCCCAAATGAAAAGCCGATTAACTTTTGTTAGTTTATATGCTAGCGAGTCAAAAATCAAACGCGAGAATGTGATCGCGGCCAATTCATGGATCGTGAGCAGGAACGTAAATAGTTGGGGATGTTTGGCGGAGGGACTGGGATTCGAACCCAGGGAAGGGGGTTGCCCTTCAACGGTTTTCAAGACCGCCGCATTCAACCGCTCTGCCATCCCTCCGATTTGGATAGCCTCGCTATAGTATTCGATTTTTTTCGGGTTGCCAAGTGATAGATTGCTTCGGCCCTGCGGGCCTCGCAATGACGAGGAAAATAAGGCCTCGCAATGACAAACCTTCCTGTCATTGCGAGCGTAGCGTAGCGAAGCAATCTATACCTCGCAATGACAACCTAAAAATATGGTATACTATGCAACACCAGATCAAACATTGGAGAATCTTCATGGCACGCAATGATATTAGAGCACAAGTTTCAGCAGCCAGCCCATCGGCATTAGCCACCAGCAGCGTACTACGCAACACCTATTTATTGTTGTCACTTACTCTCGTGTTCAGTGCAATAACAGCCGCTTTTTCCATGGCAGCGAATGCACCCTACCCTGGTATATTATTAACCCTCGTTGGCTTTTATGGGCTCATCTTCCTTACCTATAAGCTCAGCAACAGCGCTTGGGGCTTAGTCAGCACTTTCGCGTTTACTGGCTTTGTGGGTTATACCCTTGGCCCATTACTAAATGCAGTCATGGCCAGCACGGTGAATGGCAGCCAAATTATCATGACGGCGTTGGGTGGTACGGGTCTTATTTTCTTTGCTCTTTCAGGTTACGTGCTTGCAACCCGTAAAGACATGACCCCCGCCACAGGCTTCTTGGTCATCGGCACATTCGTCGGCTTATTTGTGATGATTCTAGGTTTCTTTTTCCACACACCTGCCCTTCAATTGGCTATATCAGCAATATTCATGTTGATTTCTGCCGGCTGGATCCTATGGCAAACCAGCGCCATCATTCATGGCGGCGAACGTAACTATATTATTGCCACCATTGGCTTGTACGTTCAACTCTATAATATATTCGTCAGTTTATTGACGTTGTTAATGTCCTTTACTGGGAACAGGGATTAATAATTCTAGGGGCCACGTATGTGGCCCCTTAAAGTGCTTACCTCTCCAAAAAATCAACTATACTGATAACTGTGTACACCGATACAAATAGACGTACTAAAACGAATAAAACGGTGGGTTATGTATAGAAAATATTTTATACCATTATTAACATATATTATGAACTTACCGCTGGCAGCGCTAGCATTCACCGCCCCTATCCCTCAAGATGGCGATGTTATCGGGGAAACCTATATTATTCATTCCCAATACGAAGATACACTCGTAGAGTTAGCTCGTAAATATGACTTAGGTTATTACGAAATTGTTAATGCAAACCCAAGGGTTGATCCTTGGTTACCTGGCACCGGAACAAAAATTCTTATCCCTTCTCAATTTATTCTACCGGATGCCCCTCGTGAAGGGATTGTGATTAACCTTGCCGAACTTAGACTCTATTATTACGATACCAAAAACAACACCGTTACCACGCACCCTATTGGTATTGGTACCGAATGGACGCCTACACCCGTCATGGATGATGAAGTTGTTATCAGCAAGCAAAAAGATCCATACTGGCATGTACCTAAAAGCATTTTAAAAGAGCATGAAGCCAAAGGCGACCCTATCGCTCCTGTTTGGCCCCCAGGCCCCGATAATCCTTTGGGTCAATATGCACTGCGAACCAGTAAACCGGGCTATTTAATCCACGGTACCAACCAACCTATTGCGATTGGTCGACGTGTCACGCATGGTTGTGTTCGCATGTTCCCTGAGGATATTGAAAACCTATACAACATAGTCCCTGTCGGAACACCGATACGTGTTGTGCATCAGCCTGTTAAAAAAGGATGGCATGACGAGAAGTTGTATATTGAAGTGCATGAAGTATTGCCCGGTTATCCGAGCAATGTAAACGACGTGTTATTTGATTTAATGTCTACTATTGAAGCTGCAAAAACACAACAAAACGATCTCGTCATTGATTGGGATCTTGTGAAACAACTTGATCTTAAAGCCAATGGGGTTCCTTATCCCATTGGCGTTAAGTATCAATAACTATTTATCTCGGTATATTTCCCGCTCCATGCGCTGCATTTTTTCATTCCCTGCGTTTTTGTCGAGCCGCTGCATATCATTCATATGATAGTCAGCTGAGCTGTTTTGGCCTTGACTTTGGCAGCTTGCTAGGAAAATCAATGACATACTAAAAATCAATGACATAGCAACTGTTTGTAGGTTTTTCATGGTGTGCCCCTTATTTTTTTCCAGCGATATCTAAAGCTTAGACGCTTCCCGACTATAACGCAATGGATAAAAGGGTAACGCTATGATCAAAAATAAAGCAATTCTCTGGCCCAAACTAGGGCGAATGTCTGATAGACACCCATATCTAGTATTGCTAAATTAACTATAACCATAATGTAGAGTAATCTACTGATTAAAAAAGTATGTAGGAGATGACGCAATGAATACTGGTATAGGTTCACGCATGTCAATACTTGAGATATGTTGGTTACAGGGCTATAAAGCCAGCACTGCTGGAAGAGACGAAGCCATTAACCCTTACCCTAAGTGCAGCACTGAAGCGCACTATTGGCAAGAAGGTTGGTGGGAAGCGTTTTTCGGTGAAGGCAATATAGGCACTGCCAAGAATTAGGGACTGGTTAACTAGTCCCTAAAGCTCTCGAACGAGCAACAAGTTCTTATCTTTAAAGATAATGGCGAGTTGCTCGATCATGCCTGCTGAACATTCACCGCTGTGCATGCAGCTTTGAAAATATTGATAAATAGCCTTGCTATCATCATCGGTTAATAACCGATAACGATTCCCTGTTTGCTTGGTCAACCATAAAGCATAACGTTGCATTTCACCTTTGCTGAGGGTCTTTTGATCGTGACTCGGTGTATCAATGGTTTTGCATAAATGTGTCATTTGGCAATAACGATTATAATCATGAACAGTTTGTTGAACTTCTGTTAAATCCAAATCAATTCCTGATGCTTCCAATTCTAAAACCATTGCATCAATCGCTTCAGATTCTTCATAACATTGCCCACTTAACTGGCAAAACAATTGATACTCATAATAAGTTACGGGTGCTTGAGTAAATGCAAATTGAGGTGTGCTTCCATCCGCTGCAATGACAAATAATGCAGGCCCATAATAATCTTGCGCAATACTATCAACACAAGCACTGAGCGGTGAATCGCGCGTGTAAAATGCTAGCACGCAAGCATCTTTGGTTTCAGGGATAACTTCTGCTACCTCGATGACTTCAACTACTTCAACTGCTTCAAGTACCTCAGGCACTTCGGGTACATCTATCACTTCTGCTATTTCAATTGCTTCAACCGGTTCTATTGCTTCCTCAATAGCTGCTAATTCAAGTTCTAAAGCAGTTTCCTCTTGTGTGATGGTCTCTTCTAATGTCTGAATTTCATCGGCAATTAATGCCAATTTATCTTCATATTCATCCTCAACTGGGACTTCTCTTCTCGTTATTACGGGCATTAATTGAAGTTGATTTGAATGGTTTAAATAAGGATGTTCAGGAGCTAACACGCGGGCTTGTTCGAGAAACTGACGCGAAGCATCTTCGTTATACGACATACGCTTTGCATATTGGATGTATAAATCCGCCATGTAAGCAGGTGCAATCGTTACGATAAATTCATCCTGATCAGGCAAATGTTTCTTCAATGTTTCGTAATTAAGACGCGCTTGTTCGAGATCTTGCGTTTCGATTGCCGATAAGAATTGTGATTTAACCTCAGGGATATTCACTTGTTCAGCAAGGCTTATTTTCTTTTGGAAAACCATCGTTTCATCTAAAACGATATACACGCTTCCCACCAAAAGGAAAAAAGCCATTACTTTTATGACACGCCTTAACATAGCACCCTTATCCTGCTAGAATACATTAATGTTAGCCCAATCTATTGAAAAAATACAAACACTGCAAAAAAATCGCCCATTGTTCCAAGGTATTAAACGGGGAATTGAACGTGAAACCTTGCGCACTACGTCCCAGGCTAATCTAGCTCAAACACCGCATACTAAGAAGCTAGGCTCCAAATTAACGCATCCTCACATTACCACGGATTATGCTGAAAATCTATTAGAGGTCATTACATCGCCTCATGAAAACATGGATAAGTTGCTTGATCAACTTCATGATATTCACGCCTTTGCCATCTCTTGCATAAGTGATGAATATTTATGGCCCATCAGCATGCCTTGCCGCCTGGGTGGCACTGATAGCATTCCTATTGCTGATTACGGAACCAGTAACAGCGGACGAATGAAGATGCATTACCGACGCGGCTTGGGATACCGTTACGGAAGGCACATGCAAACCATCGCAGGCTTGCATTATAATTTTTCCTTGCCGAAAACGTTTTGGGAACGATGGTTTGAAAGCATCGATCCTCACTTTACTCATCTGCAAGATTGTACCAATCATTATTATATGGTGTTGGTTCGCAACTACCTACGTTACGCTTGGTTTATTTCTTATCTCTTTGGGGCATCACCTGCCGTTCATGAATCATTTTTTAATCGGAGCGATGCCGTTCCCGACTTTCTAGAAACTTACCCAGGCTCGTTTTACGTTGCACCTCATGCATGCAGTTTACGAATGAGTGAAATGGGATATCAAAGTCATGTGCAACGTCAAATGGGTATTTCATACAATAATCTAAACGATTACACCGATACATTACAAAAAGCCACTAGCAGAAGCTTACATGCGTATGAATTAATCACTCAGCGATATGGCCCCCAAGCGCAGTTAAATACCAACATGCTGCAAATTGAAGCTGAATTTTATGCTGCCATTCGCCCTAAGCAAACGTTTTGTCCGGGAAAACGCCCTGTTTTTACATTACGTCATAAAGGTATCGAATACATTGAGGTACGGGGAATTGACATCAACCCCTATTCGCCTTTGGGTATCACAAAAGAACAAATGTTATTATTAGATGTTTTCTTGATTTTTTGTTTGCTTGGTAAAACAGATCCTTTTTCAACATCCGAACAAGCCACCGTCTACGCCAATCAAAGTCATGTGGTCATTCACGGGCGCGAACCCGATTGTATGTTATTACGGCATGATAAGCCTATTGCATTAAAACAGTGGGTTTCTGATATATTTGATGAATTAGAAAACATTGCCAAATTATTAGATGCCGAAACACATGAAAAGGCTTATCATGATACTGTGTTATTTTATCGAAATCAGCTTAGCGGTAGTGATGTTTTAGTATCTGCAAAATTTTTAAGTGAATTACAAGGTAATGGTTCCTATCTTGATTATGCCGTCAAACTAGCACGGGAACATAAGAATTATTTTAAACAGCGCCCGCTGAATGCTGAGAAACATAAGCTATTTGTGAATATGGCAAAAGAAAGCATCGCCAAACAAAAAGTCATTGAAGAAAGTGATACTATCAGTTACGAAGAATATGTCCGTCGGTATTATGAAGTGTATTGTTAAATTATCGACAACTCGCTAGGTCCCTGCACTTGGATTCTCAATCATATCTTGTACAGGTAGCGGTTCAGGAACATCCGGTGGCAAATCTTTATCATGCTCTTGTGTAGCTTCATAATCATCCCAATCGTCATAATTTTCGCCCCAATCACCTGCAGGCGCTGCTTCATCTTGGCCTTTAATGAGCGCATTACGGCGTTGTAAATAGATATCACGCATAAACGAATATTCATCCATGGCTGCGTAATCAAAGTAATACTGATCGTCCAAGAGGTTTGCACGAATATTAACCAGGTCAAGAACACCTGCGTAAAATAAAATTTCACCGTCAACATAAGCCCAAGGGCTTAAGAAAAAGTCTGCAACTATACCACCCGCATCACGAACGGTTGTAGGTCCAATAAGAGGTAATACTAAATAAGGAGATTTCTTCATACCATAATGGGCTAATGTTAAACCAAAGTCCGCGCGCATTTTATAAAGACCCGCTTCACTTGCAACGTCAAACAATCCCGCTGCACCAAATGTTGAGTTCATCCCGAAACGTGCTGCTGTTCTTACAGCATCATGAATTTTAAATTGAAGTACTTTGTTTGCAAACACGGTTATGTCACCGATATTGCTAAAGAAATTTGTGACACCTTTACGCACAGGCGGCGGAACAACCATGTAATAAGCCGATGCAACAGGTTTAAAGATAAACTTATCCAAGCCTTGGTTTAGGGTAAAGATTTCCCTGTTTACACTTTCAAAAGGATCTTCCGGGTGCTTTTCCGTTACTTTGCTACTGCTTGCGCAGGCAGTTAGTAAAACAATTGTGAACATTATTGTTGAGATTCTTTTTATCACAATGCCCTTTCCCATGCCATAACTCTCGTCTTACACAAAATCGGCCCGTGAGTCCAAAACTTTAAAATGATGCTCAAGTAATTTGCAGTAGTCATGAACGTCATATTTTTGACGAGATTATTAGCAGCCTGTCAGATTCATATCAGTGAGCAACTAGATGAGCCTTAACTCACCTGATCGCTCACTGACGTTCGCGCTCTGACATTTACCCTAGCTAGAATGCGACCTGGCCTCTAACTCCTATACCTTTAACGTTTTTATCACTGCGGCCTGTGGCGTGGTTATAATCAGCCATGGCGTAAGCGTAGTTCGCTTGAAAGCGGACATTTTTCGTGACATACCAATTAATACCAAAGGTCCAGTCGGTCTGTTTACCTGTTTTGTCGTCGTTATCGCCTGTATACCCTGTTGTAGGGTCATCCGACAAGTTTGTGTATCCGTAACGAAGCGCTACTTCCCACGCACCATAAGGGTTTGCAATATGATCCACATTACCTATCACGGCGCTGTAAGAATCATAATAACGTGGTTCACCGGTCAATACGTATGAAACTTGCCCGTAGTATCCGTAGAAACTAAGATCGCTGCTTGAATCGCGACCGCTCCAATTGGTTTTCAAATATTCAGCTTGCCCAACAAACGGTCCCCATAAAAGAGCGGCTTCCAAGCCATACGTTGTGCTGGAGGCAATATCCCCAGTATCAGGAGTAACCGTACTTACTAGAATGTTATTGCGCGTACCGGATGTCCGTCCGAGCAATTCAGGTGTAGTAACCAAGGGGTTAACATCTTGCGTATCTGAAATTCCTTCATAATGCGCAGAAGCACCTAAGTGCAATACATCACCTAAACCAATTTTTGGCTTAACAACAGCACGA
>CAYUEL010000008.1:0-2775 GCA_964443025.1 uncultured Gammaproteobacteria bacterium
AACCACTTGATTTCACTGAATGCCAGCAAATTTGGAACCCCAGTGGAACCCCAGTAGAGGAATGCAATGAAACAAAACCTTTCGGACAAGTTGATACAAACCATTAGAACTGTAATAAGTTTTTAACGAATAAGGTCAAGTTATCTAAGCTTTAGTAATTTATTTTGTAAAAATTGGCTCAATTGCATGGAATTTCCCCGTGCCAAAAAAGCGACTCAGGAATATTTACGATTTTTGCTAGAAAGCTATTATTACCGAGTAACAACGATAGTTTGTTTCTGTTCTTCCACGTTCTTTGCTTTATTTTTTGCAAACACTTCCTTCACTATTTTTTGAACTTCAGGGAAATATTTGACTGGAAAACAGTTGTCTAAACTCGTGCTTTCCAGGGTTGTGTGATTGCGCATGGCGGTTAAATAGCGTTGCACTATTCCATCGTCAAAAATTCGCCCAGAACTGCTAATGCCTAGATGTCTTAAAGGAGGGTTTGTGCTTGCTATAAGCTTTAAAATACTTTCATGCGCGATGCTATCGATTGGGTTTCCATCCAATGATAACGATTGTAAAGTCGTATTGTGGGTTCGTAAAGATTCGCATAATGCCGCAATAGATTCTGGTGTCAAATCACAAGCCATTAATTCCAAAGTATGCAAAGAAGGAATTGTTGAAAGATTTTTTAGAAAACTACAATCGTGAGCAATAATTCCTCGATTATGGGAAAGGTCGAGCTCTTGGACGTTAAGCGTTTTAATAAGTGTTGTCAAATCGGTATGACATCCTGTGGTTAGCTTATTATGACTCAAGTATAATTTTTTAAATGGCTCAGATCGATTTTTTAATTTGCTTGAAAAAGATTTTAATTTTTCATCTGTTAAATCAGTTTCGCTCAATCCAAGAACAGTAATATGTGTATTGGTATTTACAACATCAACGATGATATCCATGCATTCTGCATCAAGAGCATTTTGAGCAAAATTAAGTGCAGTAATGCCTGGATGCGCTTTCAACGCAGGCGCAAGAATTTTAAGCTTTTGTGCTGTCAGTTGAGATCTATTAAATGTGATTTGAGTAATCTGAGGGTTTTGTTGGATGGCGGCCGCCAGTTGAGCGCACTCAGCCTCTGTTAACGCCTGCCCCTCGCATTGCAATAGAGTGCCGATAGGTTCGAAACTGCGAAACCGGTTTGTTTGAGATGTTTTTTGCGCGTTACGTTGAAATAGCCACATTGTATTTCCTCATTTAAATTAAATGGGTTGGTAACCGCCCCGCCTTCTTGGCCAGCAACCACCGCAATCCCACGAATTACCTCTGGGCTGCTGCGCAGGCGCTACATCTATACAGCCATAAGGCGTTAAATCACGTTGTGGGATACTGCCTGGCGTATAAGCCCTATTATACCAAAAAAGCTCTTCAAAGTTAGGTGAATGTAAAGGAGTATTTGGTGGATAAAAAGAAGCTGCTTGTAGGCGAAAGTTTGGGTCTGTGACATGTAAATAAAAAGTGTCAGCATCATAGCCCTCTAACCGTCCCGTCATCGTATTGTGGCGCCAAATGACAAAGCCTGTCGGGTGTTCCCGGGTGGGAGTGATGTGAGTAATCCCCACTACGGCATCGGCGTGGACAGCGTCTGCCCCATCAGCTTGATGAATCCACACTAATGGCCCATATACCCGTAAGAGCCCTTCAAGATAACCACAAAATGTCTGGATCTCAAGGGCTTGGAGATGACGAACCTGAAAAAGAGGAATGCGGACGAGGTCTAGTTGCCGGTAAACGATAGGTATTTGGTTCAAAGGTAAACCGGTATTCGCTTGGTTAGCGGTCCAGTCGTCCCATTGTGCCGGTCCGACACGGTTTCTCATGGTATTCAGTAGCGCAGGGTTTTCATGAGGCCCAGTCGAAAGAATAGTCTGTGGCGCTAGCCACCAGCATTGCCAATTGGCTCCCTGATAGAATACAGGTAAATGAAAAATAATACTCATACAACAACTTCAGGGTTACTGCTAATTAATACTTAATATAATATTATAATATCAAATCTATTGAGGGAATTAAAAGGGTTAATCTGTAACAAAGGTTGGCAAGGTGAATTGACAGTTTTACGAATTTTACCTATAATGGACAATATACGGAGGTTAATCATGCAAATTACAGCAACCGAATTAAGCAAAAAGCCAGGACTTTACCTGGATGAAGCCAGCAGGGAACCAGTTGTGATTGAAAAGACCGGTAGACCCGTTGTTGTCATGGTTTCTTATGAACGGTATATTGAGTTGGAAGATGCTTTTTGGGGCGAACAAGCTGTCCAGGCTGATCAAGAAGAAAGTTTGTCTATAGAAGAGAGCATGAAGTTTCTCAAGGGATAGCCGTTAATGCCTTATCTTCAAATTAAGCCCAGGGTAGAGGAATTTATTAAAACTTTACCCCCCAAGCATCAACGACAAGTTAAAGATTATATTTTAAAGCTAGGGGAATCTGGCTTACCTCATGATGCGAAACCGCTCAAAGGGTATAAACCTTATCTGCGAAGCGATGTAGGCGAGTACCGAATTATTTTTCGCCATGAAAGTGTTGAGGATATCATCATTATTGTATTATGTGGGAAGCGTAATGGCGATGAAGTTTATAAGAAAATTGGCCGCATTCTTAAATGATTAAATTTTAAAAATCCGACATACTCTTAACCTGCGCTACTAATATCATTCTAAACGTTTTTTTTTGCGCGAGTGAAGGGGAGTTGCTGGCTCAGTTTTTTTCTTGTTTGTACAGTGCACG
>CAYUEL010000008.1:2785-11409 GCA_964443025.1 uncultured Gammaproteobacteria bacterium
TCTTGAACAGCATGTGCAAAATGATCTTCTGGTATTTCCCGATAAGATTGAGCAAAAAGTTCATAACAATAGGCGCAGGTGATAGCTTTTTGTGGGCTTTCTATAGCGAATTGTCGGACCCCACCTTGCGTTAAGTCTTCAGTTGTGAACTCGTAATCCTCTGTATTGCAAAGCATATGACTTAGTTCGTGAATAATAACGCAAGCCTGATCATCCACGTTAAGCGTGAAAAATTTACTTTCAAAAGTGATCTTATCTTTCCCAGGTGTGGTGAAGGCATAGATGTGTTCTGGGGAACTATTTTGTGTCAGGGATTTCTTGCGACTGCCATATAAGCTAATATGCAATGTTTTATCGTTATTATTTAGGTAATCAAGCAGTTTGTTTATATTGTTTATGACATCAGTTGCACGCTTTAAAGAAAAGCGGCCAAAACTGTTACGATACCAGCTTGCAATATGCGGGGAAGGATTTTTATTTTTAATGTCAAGGGGATCTGGTTTAATGTCCAGGGCATCAGAAAGCTCACCGACAATTTCGTAGGCTCTTTCAAATGCCGCTCTAACTACTCGCTCTTCGTTATTTGGAGCGGAGTGTTTGAATTTTAAAATTGCCATGAAGAGCATTTTACTGCAATTGGGCGAGATTTTAAATACCTGTCGTTTGACAGGGGTGAAATATAAAAATGCAAATATTTACGCAAAAGTGAAAATGGCCTCTGACATAAATGATACCCTATTATTCCGTTATTTTTGGCATTCGCACAGTACTTATATTTACTCATTTAAGTATGATAGGATGTAAGTGTTTGTTAACCCTGGTATGGTATGGCAAAATTCAAGCTATAAGTTTGCTAGGGGCTTTCTTGGGGGCTTCTTTAAAGGGCATTTTATGATTGTCCCAGGTAAAATCAGTCGGTATATTTCTGTTACGGCCGCCAGTGAGGTGCAACTCATTTGCCAACCGATGTTTGATTTACTTGGACTAAATTATTTTGGTTACTTTAGAATTTATCAAGACGCTACTTGCCTGGGATTATTATCTGACCCTTTGTGGTTTGAACACTTTATCACACATGAATTTAGTTACCAAAGTGGAAAAAACTTAGTGCCGGGGCAACATTTATGGATCACCACGCATCGTCCCATTGTTTATCAACATGCACGCGAATATTTTAATCATGATCATGGTTTGTTTGTGGTAGAGCAGAAAAGTGATTACCTTGAATCGGCTATATTTGCGACATATCGCGGTAATGACAAAATTTTAGATTTTTATTTGAATTACCCTGATCTTTTAAAGCAATTTATTCTGTACTTCGAACATGCTGCAAGTCCTTTGATTAAAAAAGCTTCTCAACAAAAAATGTTGCTTGGTAAGAATTTAAAAAAAACAAATAGCGAAGCATCAAAAATACGTAGCACATTTGAACAATTATTTTCTTGCTCGTCAACCTTGGGCAGCCAGGTGTTTCATTTGAAAGATGATGTTACCAATATAACAAAGCGAGAAAAAGAGTGTTTAATTTTATTATGTCAAGGAAAATCAGCCAAGTGTATTGCTGCTGATCTATCTATTTCTTCTCGAACAGCAGAGTCTCATATAAATAATATGCGTCAAAAATTTGATTGCAGAAACACTGCAGAACTTGTTTCTAAAATTCTCAAATACATAACCGTGTAATATTATTTATCTTCAAGGGATGACATATCATGGGTCAAGACACCGATAAGGGGTAATGTTTCATTTTTCAATTTTTCAAAGCGCGCTTCATTATTTGCTCAACATGAGTTGAGGCGATTGTTTCATATAAAATTTTAACTAATGGATGGTTTTTATATTCTGGTTTCGCAATGAATTCATTTGACCATTGATCTCGTAAATTAATTGGGTTTCCATAATATTCATCTTGTTTGTTTTTACTAAAAATTAAAAATAAAAGCGCAAAAGATTGAAGATAAGATATATTTTTTTTAAATCGATCAGGCTCTTGTTGATTAATTAAAGCGACAACTTGGCCTGTCGTTTTATAAAGACCTTTATGTGGAATAAAATTTTTACCATCAAACTGCAAATCTGCCTGCATCGTTTCGTGCGTGCCTCTGTTTAGAAAAGTATTATTAGTCTCGTTCAGTTTTTTTCTTATAAGAATTCCAGTAGTCGTTTCGCCGGCCGTTTGATATTGATCAATATTAAGCGCGCCATCATGAATTTCTCCAGTACGAGTAATAAAGGCGCTACACAAACCCATATTATCAGCATTCTTGCCGGTAATTTTTTCCAAACCTTTCGCAGTAAATTCGATGTGATTATGAGATGAAATTAATTCTTTGATTCTTCGCATATGACCAAATATAATATTTCCTCGATCTTTATCGTAAAGCAGGCTCTTGTTATAACAAACAACAACTTTCTTTGCTTCACAAAATTTAAACTCGTTTTCAAGGCTACCTTCTCCTTGTAAATGAATTTTTCCTGTATCATGAATTAAAGAAATATTTTTATCGCCAATAACCAAGACGGCGACGCAGATTTCTAAATCGTCCGTATAGAGGCCCTCAATTTCCTCAGGCGATTTATCTTTGGAAAATCTACCGATTCCATCTTGAGTAACATGAATAAACAAGGTGCTCTCCTTAGTCATATCTTATGGTGCATAGTTTAAAGGATTCTTAACGGACTTTTCAAGCCCGTCTTCATAAAAAATAAATAAGCTGCTAATGTTTAGGTATTTATTAAAGCCGCGCCTGGTGATTACCGCCTGTGATCTTACACTCGGCACTACAGCGAAACTGCTTTAGAATTTAGTAAAACAGCAAATGATGGGGATGCAAGATTATTTGAGCTACTATCAGTATAATTACCGATTTACATCCTGCATAAATGCCTGGTACAGTAAAAAGTTCAGAAGTGTAACTCTAAACAAGCGAGGCAAGTGTGGACGCAGAAAAAGCGGGTGACTTAGCTCTTGATGCAGGGCTGAAGGCAATTTTTGATCAAATGCCTGGCTGCTGGGGATGCAAAGATCTGAATTCCGTTTTTATGTACGCTAATAAAGAATATGCGCGAATTATAGGTTTTTCACCTGAAGATCACTTGGATATTGTTGGTCGTACAGACTTTGACATGCCGTGTAGTACCGTAAATTGTGCTGATTCATTTAGATCCCAAGATAAAACTGTCATGAATCGCGCTACTAAGTTGCAGATATTAGACATTCATCCTTTTGCAAATGGTGAGTGGCGAGCCTACATATTTACAAAAACCCCCATGTACAATCGCAATAATGAAATAGTAGGGACAATATTTCATGGCCAAGATTTAACATATTCCAATATCATCGCGCTTCGGGACATTATTTCAATATCTGATGCTCCAACTTCATTAACTGGGGTACAAGGCAGTATTTTACTCACCCATAAATTTTGTCCCATTGAGTTAACACCTCGAGAAGCGCAATGTCTATTTTTCTTTTTAAGGGGGAAATCAGTAAAATTAATTGCGCGTTATCTCCACATTTCTCCTCGCACTATAGAGAATTACATGGAAAATCTTAAATATAAATTTGGGGCATCGAACAAATTTGATTTATTTGATAAAGCTATTCAGGCGGGATTTATGAATGTTATCCCTGAAGGGCTATTTTCTTCACAGCTTTCTATTGTATTGCAGGAGGAGTAGTCTTTCAGGGTATAAACTGCTATTATATTTAAAGATTAAAATAAGAATAATTGTAATAGCGTGACTACTTCACAGCAACTCCCCATATCCCTGGGCGTGCGATGGGTGGAACACCGCGGATACTTTGTCGATTGATTTTTTCTAATTTAAAGCCTGCTTGAAGAATAGAGGTTTCAGTGTCGCGAGTTAAATGGCATCCGCATTGTAATAATTTCCAGAAAGGTTCGATACGCTTTTGCCATTTAAAACGTTCGGGGCGATCGTTAGCAGCAACGTGTTCAATAAAAAGTAATTTGCCACTGGGTTTTAAAATCCGATAAATTTCAGACAATGCTTTTGCGGGGTTTTTCACAGAACATAGAATAAGCGTTGAAACCACATAATCGAAACTATTATCAATACAAGGCAATGATTCAGCGGAACAATCTTTAATAGTTGCAGGTAAATGTGAATAACTTTCTAGCTTTGATGTTAATTGTTGGCGCATGTGCTGACAGGGCTCTGTCAATACAAGCTTTTTAATAGCTTTAGGATAAAATGCAAGATTGGCGCCTGTGCCAGAACCCAGCTCTACCACATCACCGCTTAAATCGGAAAGTAAAGTTTTACGCCAATCATGCAGGCATTTTTCTTCGGCGTCTTGCAGCATCCTGTCATAATATTTCGACATTAACCATGAAATCATTGATTTCTCCATCTGTAGATGTTAAATTTCTTTAATATTACAAGAAGTATGATATGGAAATCAATGTTACGCTTGTCAAAAAATTAATGGATGATCAATTTCCAGCTTGGAAAAATCTTCCGATTAAACCTGTCGCGGAAAGTGGCTGGGATAATAGAACATTTCATTTAGGTAAGGACATGCTTGTTCGCATGCCAAGCGGAGAGAATTATGCATTGCAAGTTGAAAAAGAACAACGTTGGTTACCCAAGCTTGCGCCGCATCTTCCCTTGCCCATTCCAACGCCTTTGGCAATTGGAAAACCTGGGGAAGGGTATCCGTGGCATTGGTCAATCAATCGATGGCTAGAAGGCGAGACAGCGTCACCAGCACGCATTTCTGATCTTACGCAATTTGCGATAGATTTAGCAAAGTTTTTAATTGCACTGGAAAACATAGATACCACAAAGGGCCCAACACCTGGATTGCATAGTTTTTACCGTGGCGGAGCGTTGTCGATTTATGATGCTGAAACTCGAAAATCCATTGCAATCTTGAAAGATGAAATCAATGTTAAAATAGTTACTGATGTGTGGGAAACAGCGCTTTCGACACATTGGACTCAAGCACCTGTTTGGGTGCATGGTGATATAGCGCTAGGGAATTTGTTGGTTCAAAAAGGTCGGTTATCTGGGGTAATTGATTTTGGACAATTAGCGATTGGTGACCCTGCTTGCGATTTAGTGATTGCTTGGACTTTGTTTGAGGGTGAAAGCAGAGAAGCATTTCGCGCAACATTAAATTTCGATGATGGCACATGGGCGCGCGCTCAAGGCTGGCTGCTTTGGAAAGCACTCATTGTTGCTTCGGGTTTGGTGGGCGGAAATTCAGCTGAAACCCAACAATCTTGGAGAATGATTGAGAGCTGGCACGGTTAACCCGGTTTTCGTTGTGCACTTGTATAAGCCAAAATAGAATCGGTAAGACCGTTGCCTTAATGTTAGTGGGTTTTTCCCACCTTTACAATAGTGGGAAAGTGGGATATACTTCATCTTAATAAACATAAACGAGGAAAAGACATGTTCCAACCACGCAAAATTGATAGTAAAGGCCGGGTAATGCTAGGGGCTGAATACTCGGGCGCTATTGTCCTGATTGAAAAAAAAGAAGATGGTGATATAGTAATTCATTTGGCGGAGGTTATTCCGCAAAAAGAAGCCTGGTTATACAAAAATAAAGAAGCGCTTGCCAGCGTTTTAAAAGGATTAGAACAAGCGAAGAAAGGGCAATTTGCTAACGATCCAATTAACTTTGATGAAGATGATTGGCTAGACGAAGATGAAGAACAAAAATAATGTATGAATTAAAATATACTGTTGTCGCTGATGCGACAATTAAGATTTTGCGAGAAAGGGCTTTTTCAGCATATCAGCATCGTAAAAAAATTAAAAGCAATAAATCTTCTAAAAATAAATTTTCTAAACAAGAAGGCTTGTATAAGCAGGTAAGAAAAACATTATTGTTATTATCGAATAATCCTCGACATCCCGGCTTAAAAACGCATGAATATTCAGGTATAACCAACCCCATCAATGAAAAGCACAAAGTATTTGAAGCGTATGTTCAGAATAAGACTCCAGGGGCTTATCGGGTTTTTTGGTGTTATGGCCCAGAGAAAGAGCAAATAACTATTATTACAATTACACCGCATCCTTGATATACTCAATATCTGATGAATTAGTAAACAAAGAAGATTACAAGTTAAGAGGAACAGGCTGGGGCAATTATGATTATGCTTCCATTATGCATTATTTATAATGGCCACATTCCGAAAAGTTGAAGAACGCTTATAGTACAGCCCAGCGAGGCATTTCTAGAAAAACTAGCAAAGGTTAGCAGATGAAAAAAATCAGATGTTTCGGTAATGATGAAAGCAAAGAATTTTACGCGGATTACCATGATAATGAATGGGGTATTCCTGTGCATGATGATCAGCGTTTATTTGAAATGCTGATTTTAGAAGGTGCGCAAGCAGGATTAAGCTGGGAAACCGTTCTTAAAAAACGAGAAGGTTATCGTAAAGCGTTTCATCAGTTTAATATTAAAAAAGTAGCTGCCATGCATGATGATGAACTTGAAACGTTGCGCAATATCCCTGATATCATTCGTAATCGTTTGAAGATAAACAGCGCAAGAAAAAATGCTCGAGTTGTTTTAGATATTCAAAAAGAATATGGTTCGTTTGATAAATATCTATGGGCATTTGTGAATGACAAACCCATTAAAAACCATTGGAAAAATATAAAGCAACTTCCAGCAACGACACCAGAAAGTGATGCCTTGTCAAAAGATCTTAAAAAGCGCGGCATGAGTTTTGTCGGTTCAACCATCATGTACGCTTTCATGCAAGCCGTGGGAATGGTAAATGATCACTGCACGAATTGCTGGCGATATTAAGCCTGCAATGCATTCGAATTTATCACCAGGAATTGACACCCACCTAATTACCCCCTAAACTTGATTATTGAAACAATAATCAAAAGAGAGGAAGTATGGCTCAGCGTGGAGGTAAACGAGAGGGAGCGGGGAGGCCGCGAGGTGGGGGCAAATATGGGTTGAATCCAACCTGTTCCATACGGGTGCCTGTCTCACATGTAAATGATATCCAAAAGCTATTGAATAAAAACACTAAAATAATGGGCATTCCGCTTTACATGAGCAAAGTGCCCGCAGGGTTTCCGTCACCTGGCGATGATTATGTTGAGCGGTATTTGGATTTAAACCAACAGCTCATTAAACATCCTGCTGCAACGTTCATGGTTATTGCCTCAGGAGATTCCATGACAGACGCCGGTATTCGATCGGGCGATTTGTTAATTGTCGACAGAAGTCTTGAAGCCAAGCACGGAAAAATTGTGGTTGCCGCGATTAACGGAGAATTAACGGTTAAGCGTCTTTCTAAAATTGGCAATCGACTTCAATTATTGCCCGCGAATCCTAACTATAAACCTATCGACATCACCGATACGCATGAGTTAGTGATATGGGGTGTTATTGTGCATGTCATTCATACGCCGAGTTAACTATGTTTGCGCTCATTGATTGCAATAATTTCTACGCATCCTGTGAGCGTCTTTTTAGGCCGGACTTACATACGAAGCCAATTGTAGTTTTATCGAGCGGGGATGGTTGTGTGATTGCGCGATCGAATGAAGCAAAAGCATTGGGCATTCACATGGGGGAACCTTATTTTAAAATTAAATCATTTTGTCAGAGTAACCGTGTACATGTTTTTTCATCGAACTTTACGCTTTATCGCGATATGTCTCAACGGGTGATGTCGATTATTGAAGAGAGTTGGGAAGATACAGAAATATACTCTATTGATGAAGCGTTTTTGGATTTATCAACCCTGAGTCCTTCATTACAAGAAGATTTTTGTGCAAGCTTGCAAAAACATATTTTAAAATGTACGGGCATTCCAACTTCGATTGGTCTTGGTCGCAGTAAGACATTAGCAAAAATAGCTAATCATGTTGCAAAAAAAGAATTGAAGACTCCTGTTTTTAATATTACATATCATCCTCAGTGGTTAAATAAAATTGATGTAGGAGATGTGTGGGGGGTAGGAAGGCAATGGTGTCAGCGACTTAAACTTGAGGGAATTCACACTGCTTATGATTTAGCAACAATGGATTTGAACCAATTGAAAAAGAAATACAACGTTGTGATGATGAGAACAGCGATGGAGCTCCAGGGGTTTTCTTGTTTAGATTTTGAATCTTTGGATAAGGCAAAAAAATCCATTTTATCTTCGAGATCTTTTCATGGTATGCAAACAGATTTTGATATTATTTCACAAGCCTTGAGCGCTCATTGCGCAAACGTATATGAAAAATTACGAGAGCAAAGCTCATTAACCTACTCTATTTATGTTTTTTTAAAAACCAATCGTTTTAGAATGGATTTGCCGCAATATTATCAATCTGCTTCCATTCGATTAAGCACGCCAACAGATGATATACGATTAATAACGCATCATGCTAAAGAATGCCTGAAAGAAATTTATAAACCGGGATTTCAGTATAAAAAAGTAGGTGTGTGGTTATCTGAGCTAACGGAGGATGCAAACTATCAGTGTGATTTATTTAGCGAAAGGAATGAAAGTGAGACTCAGCACGACGAAGCATTTTTAGGTATTTTTGATGCGATCAATCAACGGTTTGGGAAAGACACTGTGCGACTGGCTGCGCAAGGGTTTAATACCACATGGGACACT
>CAYUEL010000008.1:11419-29554 GCA_964443025.1 uncultured Gammaproteobacteria bacterium
TTAAATCTCCTGCCTATACGACACGTTGGTCTGATTTGCCAAAAGTGAAAGTTGACGGTTAAAGATTTTGTAGCCGTGTATAAGGGTAAGGTTTCTTCTTACTTTAAATGCCCAAGTGAACATTGGGTTATGGATGTAAATTTTAGTTAGAAAATGATATCATTGACCTTTAATTTGAGGGGTGGTTATGAAGCTTTTTTATGGAATTCTTCGCTGGGCGGGTTATGGAGCCGCTATTTTATCGGGAACGAGCGCTGCGGCATATGCGCAATCAAATCAACCTTTAAATCAGCTTTATGCGGGCGTAAGCAACGATGGATCCATAGGTAAATGTGGTTCGAATCTCGTTACTTTTTCTCCTGATTTACGGCGCATATATTTTTCATATGATAGTGAACGTCAAACCAGTCAGGACATAATTAATGCATATCTAGAAGGGAAATCATCTTCAGCTTTGAGTGAAAATAACTTAAGAACCAGAATGGGTGGAAATAAAGATAAATGTGATGCCGCTCTCAAAGTTCTTAATTCGTTGAGAAACGATGATCCACTTTACAAAGATATGTATGAAACTGTTCTTGATGCTTCTGATTTCAGATTTGTCATTTCCGAAAAAATTATTGAGGAAAGGCACAGCCATGTTTATTTAATGGATTCAAATGAAATCATTCTTTCTGAAGAGGCGCTTTCACTGGGTTCACCAGAATTAGATCTTATCAGTATTCGGCAAAAAATGTTTTATTCATTTTTAAAGGGTTATAACGAAATTTTTAAAAATAACGATTCGACAGAGATTAGATTTTCATTAACTGAAAATGAAGTAAGAGATATCTACCATGAAATGACAGACGAATTGGGGGAAATAAAAACAATAATTGAAAATTATTTTAAGTCGGGCGAAATGAATCAAGAATGTAAAAAAATTAAAGCTTGGCTAACAGGAAATTTGGATGGTAACAGTTATCACACTCCCTACACCGTTGTATATTATGCAGATAACCTTAAGGATTATCAAGATATAAAAAATAAACGCGCTGATGCTTCTAAAAAATGTAAAAGCCAAGATATTAATGTAGATTATAACAAATACAACGGTGATGTTACGGTAATACGTGAGTGGGATGAGCCGGGCAAAGCCTATTACATTCAGTACAAATATGATGATCCTTTGATGTATTTTCATAATCAAATGACAATTCAAGCTGCTGCCTGGAAACGTATGGGTGAGCATGATTTCGACGCAGGATTTACTGAAATGGTTGGATCGATTATTTCTTATCTTCCCCCCAAGGCTATTGAAAAATATTTCCCAACATTTCATGGAAAATTAACTCGCATGGTTGGCGAAATGAAACAATATAGAAATAATAATAAGGAATCACTCCTTAATTACCACGATGATTCTTACACCAGCGAATGTTCGGAAGAAATATCCAAAATGAATGCAATGTTGAAGTTTATGAAAAAATCCAATGATTATCGTAAACCGAAAGTCGCGGTAGAAGAAATGGTACGTTGCAGGTTGGAGATTATTTCTAAATTTATCAATAATAAGGATCGAATATTATTTGAACATCCTGGTTACTACAAATCAGTGATGGATTTCTTTGAAGCTCTAACGAAAAATTCGTGGGATAATGGAAAATGGAAAGATACCGCTATCTCGCTTAGGGAAACACTCAAATCCCTGAAAAAAGAGCGTACAAAAGAGCCAATACGAGCCTATAAAGCATTTTGATTGAGAGACAACGTCTGACCGCTTGTTCAAAGATGTGCTTAAGCTCATATCTTATGAATATGTTTTTGCGATACATTTGCATAAAGTGAAGTATGCTTTAAAGAAAGCGTTCTCTTATTGTAATGATTAATGAATTGGAATTGAGAGATATTTATATTACCTAGTTTTTGTAATTTCTCAAATAACATTCGTAATTGATTTCGTATTGCATCCAGTTTTTCTTTTAATTTATCTTTATCTATGACGCATAAAGCAACAGTTACGGTGGTATGGCGTGATGGATTATTGGCATCCCAACGAGAAAATTGTTGCTTTGGATCTAACATCCGTGACAACGCAAGCAAGGGGGCTTCTTCTTTTGTGGCAGTGTCATATTTAAATCTGACAAGAATAGTTCCATCGTGATCAATAAGCTCGCAGCTTAGTGGTACCAAAGTTGGCCTTTGTTCTTGAAGGTGATTTTGAAGAATTCAGTATTCCAGGTTATCTAAGTGAGATCCGCCTTCAACGTGTTAGAGTTATCTTGTTCTTTTAAAAAGTGTTCACATTCTTTTTTTAAGGAGTTAAGGGAAGAATGAGAAAATACCTCAGGCATAGTTTCACGTATAATCAAATAAGCTGCGATTTTAGATTGGACTTTTAAAACTTTTTCTTTGTCTGTAATATCAATAATATTAAAATCATATTCATCCCATTCTTCTGCACTCGCAAGTTTTTTAATGATTTTCTTAGGGTTCACATCGCTTGCAAAAATATGATGAGACAACCCTAGAAAAAAACCTGGTGGTGAGACATAAGACGTAAGAATATCGGGAGCACTCAATGGGTTTGCTCCTTCAGTACTTGAACCTAGTGGATCACGACCGCGGGGCTGTAAAATGGGTACAGCGATTGATTCGCAATAAAAAGGATAAAGAATTCTGGCTTCAGGAGTGTTTAACAATTTTCCATACAAATAGATGGTTGTTTTTGTGCCAACATTGGCAACACAACCATCACCAATATCGGCAATAACCGCTATATAATCAAGGGCGCCACCTTTTTGGCTAAAGAGGTAGGTGAGTTCAGTTTTTCGCTCCTGAAATAATTTTAAAAACTTATCGCCTTCATTCTTAGAAATGTCAATTCCAGTAATTTTTTTAAAAAATTCTAATACATCATCGGATGTTACGGCGTCACCTTTTTCTAAGAGTGTTTTGTATTGTTGCTCCCTTGACTTAGGGGCACTATCACCCATAGATTTAATCAGTGCATCTAGCTTCTCCACACTTTCACCAAAAGGCGGGACCGGAATAAGGTTACTTTTTAGGTAATGACATAAGTCGACTAATCTAGGTAATGGAGTAATATTAAGCGCTGTCAGTTTATCATGTTCATCACTGCTGATAAAAGCCTCTTTATTCGTAGGTTCAAATTTTTCATTAAACCCTTCTAAAATGCCTGGTTTAAGTTTGGATCGAAATGAGAGCATGTCCTTGTTGATATCATAATAAGAAAATAAATCGCTTAATTTAAGATCAGATAACTTAACATTCTCGGGTAGATCCTTGAACAGCTCTGCCACCGCTGAATAACCTTCATCTGTCAAAGCATCTTTTAATGGGATATTCAATAGGTTTGTCAATGATGAGAATTTAGAGGATAATCTATTTTTAGCAACCATCAGTACATCAACAGGTTTTAAGCCATGAGCGATACCCTGTTTTAAAATGACAAAACATTGATCATCATCCTGGAGTGAGAGAGCAAATTCTTTGATATGTGTTAATAAATTAGGGCCAGTGATTTTTTTTGACTCCACAGCTTCATAAAAAATATCTACCTGAGCCATTTCACTTTGAGGATATAAATGTTTACACAGGGCAGGAAGTTGTTCGTTGTTAAAGCCTACACGTTCAAAAGCGTTAAAAATAGCCTTTAGATCATAAGGGCTGACATAGCTATTGCCGTGTATCAGATCAATAAATTTTTGAAGTCGTGCCTCAGTAGGCTTAACTTTTTTAATCCATGCATCAACAACCATATCTTTATAGTAAGTATCATCAAATTTTTTCAAGATAGCCACTAGCGTGTTGAAAGATAATTTATTTTGATTTATCATTAAAATAATAAATTCCATTTTATCATAATCATAAGGTTTGTATTTAGGCATGGAAAGCAGTTTGGCATAATCTTCAAGGGTGGGGTCACTATTAGGATCGCGCATCCAGTCGTTAAAGATAATATTTTTATCATCAGAAAAATCCTCGGGAATAAACGCAAGAAGCTGTATAATCTGATGATGAGTGACAATATTTTTTGTATCTTTCAGCCATTGTCTAATCCATCTGGTTTTCTTTTCCGCATCATTTGAGAAATTAAGGATTGTATTAAAATCTTCAAAACTTAAGTTAAACGTTGCAGTGTCTTCTGTATTCTGCACATAAAGACCTTCATTAAGAAAGACTGACGTTAATCTTGATTTATAATCTGGGTTTTGTAATGTACTCACAAATTTTATAAATGCTTGGGAAGCAGAACCCTTTCCGTTTTTGATAAGCCAAACTTCAATTAAAACGGCTTTATCGTATTCACTTTTAAGGGTGGGAAGAATTTTTTCGACGGTACTGGCACCAATGGTATTTTCAGGATGTGCTGCCCATGCATTAAGTACCCGTGTTTGTTTACTTTGACTCTCAGGATCTTGTTCCCTCATCAGTGAAATTACCTTCACTAACCTAGTGGGTCCGTCACTTGGTTTGCTGGCCCAGCCTACCAAGGATTCAATTTCGACGAGACTACCTTTAAATAAAGGATAAATTTGCCTTAAGGTAGCCTCAGGAAGATCATTGGCTGGGTTTATTATCAAACCTGCAATTAATATTGCTTTATCTTGATCGGTTTTAGGAATGGCAAGTAGTGTCTGGATGTCAACATTGTATTCGTGAAGATGAATGGGTTTATTTTCTACAATGTTGCCAATCAATGCCTTGATGATGATTGCCGCATCTTTCTGGTGCTGAGGCACTGCGAGCCAAGCACCTAAGATAAGTGATTTGTAGCTATAATCATCCAGTTTGGGGAAAATTTGAGTAACCAATATGGATAAAGGAATGGGGTTAAGGGCTGTCAGAAAATTGAAAATGGCCTGTGTTTGGTTAGACGCATCATTTTTAGGTATATATTTATCAACAAGATCTAAATATACAGTTAGTTTCTCATCATCAGAAAGGTTGATCCACAGATTGATCTCATCTTTTACATCAAAACGTACAGCAGGATTTTTTAGGGTTGATATTTTTAGGAGACCATTAAGTTCAGCAACCACCTCGTGAGAGGCCGTCTTTTGCGAGAGAAATTCCTCAATGATGGGTAACTTAGCCATTATTTTACTACCTTGCAGTTAGCTTACATATTATAGCATGCATTAGGCAATAAAATGATGCGGTTTTATATAAATCAAGGGGTTATCAGTGGTTCAGGGCAATCAATTGTTTCTTGCGTTGTTTGAATAAGTGCTTGAATAAGCGGTGCAAATAATACGGCAGGATCAGTAGTTTTCACTAGATTAACAAAAGTATCAAATGTTTCGGGACGTTTATCAACTAATCGTTCACAGTCAACATTTTCCAGTGCAAGCAATGGTCTTAATCGGTAATCTTGTATGGATTGGTATTGACTAAAAGCTTGATTTAAATCATTTGGAAACATTTTTAAATAATGAATAAGAGATTCCGCACCTTGCAAACACAAACTGGTTCCCAAACCTAATAAGGGGCTAATAGGATGAGCAGATTCGCCAAGTAATACAACGCGATCGTTAAACCATTTTGGATAAGGATCAGCCGTCCAAACATGTTGGCAAAAGAAATGTTGCTTTCTATTGTTATCCAGTAAAGAAGCACGAAGTTTATCTAAAATAATATCTACTTCTGTAGACCAATCTGAAAATAAATCTAATGGTTCTTTAGGTTTTTTTCCATCAAATGGTCGAGCGAGAAAACTATAATAACGATGATTGCTCACAGGCATTAACATGCTTAAACGATTCAATCCAAAGGTAAAGTTATTTTGTGGCTGATAGCCTTCTTTAAAATCAATAATTCCTCCGACAACAATGAGACCCGTATCTTTCAATTGATAATCAGGAAATAGGTGTTGCCGAACAGTTGAAAAAATACCATCAGCACCGATAATACAATCTGCTTTGATTTCAGTTCCATCGGTAAATAATGCGGAGGCATATGTATCCGATTGTTTAATGCCGCAACATTTTTTATTGTATAAAATAATGCTTTCAGGAACTTTAGATGCCAAATGATGTTGTAATTCACCTCGAACAATAAAGCGGTTCAATAACCCATTAATACCTGAAAAAATATTTATTGGAATATGCGCAATAGGAGGTTGATTATCTACGCCTGCCACCAGCGTTTTGAGTTGTCCGGTTAGCGAATCAACCGTGTTACGACCCAGTATATGATGAAGCAGTTTAACACCGGTCGGCCATATTCCCAGTCCGCCGCCTTCATGACGCAAACCTGCGGCACGCTCACACAAAATAACATCGAAACCCTGTTCTATTAATCGAAACGAGGTATATAAGCCCGTAATGCCCGCCCCGATAATCAGAATACGCTTTGCCATAGTGATCTCCTGTATGCATTATATACATACTGGTTTGATTTTTAATGAATAGTTGAATCAGCTTTACAGTATATACTGTATAGTATATACTATGTAATAGAGGTCAGACTATGATTAGAATGTTATTTTCTTTGCCAGATAAGACAGCTACCAGCTTGCGCAACATTATTCCAGCGCGTGAGCGCAGCCAGATTGTTGCCGAACTCATCGATCGAGAAGTCCAAAGACGAGAAGCACTTTTATATCGCCAAGCAATGGCATTAGAAAATAATGAAGCATTGGGCCAGGAAACAGAAGAATGGGATAACACATTCATAGGAGATGGTTTAGATGACATTTGAATATGCACGTGGTGAAGTATATTTGGTGCAGGAAAGCAATCCAATTGGTAGTGAGATCAAAAAGACACGCCCTTGGGTTCTTGTAGGCAACAATCCAATTAACAAGGCACGCAGCACAGTGCTTGCATTACCCCTTTCAACGCAAGCAAAACCAGTGCCTAATTTAAGTATTCCGGTAAAACACCAAGGTAAAAATGGTTGCGCAGTGATAGATCAGTTGCGGGCATTGGATAAGAGGCGTTTTATTCGTCTCGAGGGTCGGCTTAAAGCAGCTGAAATAGCTGCCATTGAGCAGGGAATGCGTTGCGTACTTTGTTTGCCTTAACAATTACTTCGTTCGTGTGAATGTCACGATAATTTGTCCCATCATAATAAACAATGCGCAACTCGCCAAATAAATCCATTGCTCGTCGAATGCGTAACGCATGAAATTACTGAATACTTGTGTAGCCGCAACTTGTGCGCCAAGAAATGAAAATACTAACACGAAATAACGCGTGACGATGTTGTTCCAGGGTAATAACATCATGATACCAGAAAGACCTATCATGGTACGTTGCGTTTGACAGTAAGGGCAAGCGGACACCATACCCGTTAATTCCATGCCCCAAGTAATGATTGCAACAGCAATTGAAAACCAAGCTAGGGGTTTAACAAGATAATTAGCATCCAGGTATTTCCATATAAGGTTTTTCATCATATGTTCTCCATAACAGTTTAACTAGCCAATCTAAATAACAACCCATATAATATAGCGCAAACAAGGAAAGGATAATATGCGCATTCTGATGTGTCGTCCTGAATATTATGATATTTGCTATGAAATTAACGCCTGGATGCGGTTAGAGCTTCCGGCTGATCGTCTTTTAGCCACAGGTCAGTGGCACGCCTTATATGAAACCGTTTGCAAGACGGGTGCAGAGGTATCTTTGATTCATCCTTCCCCTGAATGGCCCGACATGGTGTTTGTCGCAAATGCGGGTTTGGTTTGTGCGGATCAAGCTTGGGTGGCGCAGTTTAAGGAGCCGGAACGTCAAGGTGAAAGCGAATTGTTTCACACCTGGTTTAAACAAGCTGGCTTTAAAATAATGAATCATCCTGAAACATTTAAATCCCCACCGTATTTTGAAGGGGCAGGGGATGCGTTATTCATGGGGAATCACCTGGTTGCAGGTTATGGATTTCGCAGTGATCGTACAGCTTACGAGCATCCGTTTTTTAGACAATTCAATGTATTAACGTGTGAGTTAATCGATCCTTATTTTTATCATTTGGATACTTGCTTTTGCCCACTCAATGAAAGCCAAGCAATTTGGTATCCAGCCGCATTTAGTGCTGCTGCGCAAAAACGCTTAAAAAGCACTTATCAGATGATTGATGTGCGCGAAGCAGAAGCCAAACAATTTGCTTGCAATGCCGTGATATTAGGACAACATATCATTTTACCTGCAGGTTGTCCGTTACTTTCTGATACATTGGAAAATTTAGGTTACACAGTTCATGCATGTGAGATGACGGAATTTATCAAAGCGGGTGGCGCCTGTAAATGCCTTACGCTGAGGTTGGATGTTGCCAACGTGTTACAATCTGTAGCCTTTTCTTAAAAATTTAGATAACTTTAAATCCTATAAACAGATAACCCATTGTTTTCTTTATTAAAAGATAATTTGCTAATCCGTTATGAGTTGCACTATACTTACCTTGCAAATGTGGTACAAAAATGACCGAGGTGTAGTATGCCTGACCCTAAAACTCATGCTCAAGAAGTAGCGGAACATCTAAAAGCTGCGTCTGAAGTCAAACTTTCTGACCCTAAACCTGGGGCCAACGTTGTACAACATGAAAATAAGCAAAAGTTAATGCAATCGATTGATGGTCTTATTAATAAGGCGCTTTCAACAAATAATAAATCAAAAGGAAGCGATGATGTGCTACTTGCCAGGTCACTCAAACAATTAAAAATGAGTGTTGCCGATAATCCTTTTAATGAAGCTGAGCTACTTAACAAATTCAATACAACCTATAGGTGCGTTGGCTTAGTATTGGATGGTACAACAGATTTAAAAACCCAAATAGCCTGTGTTGATGCTTTACAGACAGTCGCACAGGATGTGCATAGTTTTGTTCCTGTGCCTGAGACTGGCGTTCCTGACCAAATAGCTAGGCTCAAACAGCTTCATAAGAATCTTGTTACGCAAAGCGGTCAAAACAGCAACAATCCAGATGATCAAAAAAATAATGGGATGAAGCTTAAGTAATATACTCTAAAAACCTCCAATAGGTCTTTGTAAGGCCTTGCGCCTCCCATCACTTCACGTTAGAATAGCGACCTTCTGAGGCTTAAAATACGTTGTCCCCATCGTCTAGAGGCCTAGGACACTGCCCTTTCACGGCGGTAACAGGGGTTCGAATCCCCTTGGGGACGCCAATCATTTCAATTCATGGTGTCAGCCCGATGCGTATACTGATCGTCGAAGACGAACCCAGAATTCGGCAATACCTAAAACAACTCTTTGAAGGGCAAAACTACCTTGTTGATGTTGCAGGGGATGCCGAAGAAGGTATGTATTATGGTGAGGAATATCCCATTGACCTTGCAATTATAGATCTTAATTTACCTCGCATAGATGGCATTACGTTGATTGAAAACCTACGTAAAAAACATAAAACCTTTCCCATTATTATTGTCACTGGTCGCGATCAATGGCAAGAAAAAGTACGTGGTTTAGAAGCCGGTGCCGATGATTACATGGTCAAGCCATTTGTTGCTGAAGAATTAATTGCACGCGTTGAAGCAATGTTACGTCGTGTCCAAGGTTTCCGCAAAGAAGAGATTATTGCGGGGCCATTGCATGTGAATACTTTGTCGCAAGAAGTGATGATGCAGGGTAAACGTGTGGATCTAACCGCTTATGAATATAAATTATTGGATTACTTCTTGCAAAATACTGGAAAACCGATCAGCAAAATCACGTTAACCGAGCACTTATATGCGCAAGATTTTGAACGTGATAGTAATGTGATCGAAGTATTAGTAGGGCGATTGCGCCGCAAATTGGATCCTGATAATACGTTAAATATGATTGAAACGATACGTGGCCGTGGTTATCGGTTTAATTTGAAATAAACGTTCACTGTCATTGCGAGGCCGCAGGCCGAAGCAATCCATTCTTGCTGAGCAGTGGATTGCTTCGAAGCCTGCAGCTTCTCGCAATGACAATATAGAAACGTGAACGATTGCGCCGCAAATTGGATCCTGATAACACGTTAAATATGATTGAAACGATACGTGGCCGTGGTTATCGGTTTACTTTGTAGCAGTTGTGGCAAGACTTTGCGCAATGATGTTATCTGCGGCTTTTTGCGCATCTTCGAGGCGTTTTTTACGATCGGTTGACTGTTGGGGGTGTGCATTTTCAGCCAGCTGCGCTTTAATGCGGTCGACCTTCGCTTGGCGGTTTTGTGAGTTTTTAGCCATGATACGCTCCATAGTAAGATTATCGGGCCATTAGCGTTAAACTTTAGTAAAAAAATTCAAGAATATCACCTAAGTTGATGATACTATAATCATTTCGTCGGGAATTTGACTAAGTTATTGATTTTGCCTATAACTATGGGCAACAACATGGAAGGAATCATACAGCATGGACAACCCCCTACAACGTATTAAAGGTACATCTCCCGCTATTAAGCATGTGCAGAAACTTATTCTTCAAGTAGCCAGTACGGAAGCTACCGTGTTGGTATTAGGCGAGTCGGGCACTGGGAAAGAGATGGTATCGCGTGCGATTCATGATTCATCGCGTCGCAAGCAAGGGCCTTTTGTTGCCGTTAACTGTGCGGCGATACCGGCTGATTTATTAGAGAGTGAATTGTTTGGTCATGAGAAGGGTTCTTTCACGGGCGCTCATGCGACCCATGCGGGGCGATTTGAGCAGGCGGAAGGCGGTTCCATATTCCTGGATGAGATTGGTGACATGCCCATGGCCATGCAAGCCAAATTATTGCGCGTGTTGCAAGAACGTACTTATGAGCGGGTCGGTGGGAATGGGACACTGACTGCGAATGTCAGAATATTGGCGGCAACCAACTGCCATTTGGAAGAAAAAATCAAACAAGGATCTTTTCGTGAAGATTTATATTATCGCTTGAATGTATTCCCCATTAACATGCCTGCGCTGCGTGATCGTGCGGAGGATATTCCCGAGCTTGTGAATGGGTTATTGCAACAATTTAATAAAGTAGGTGAGAAGCCGATGCGCCTGACAGGTGCAGCATTGAAAGTGCTTTGTCGGTACCCTTGGCCTGGGAATATTCGCCAACTGGCCAATATATTAGAACGTCTTGCCATCATGCATCCAGGTCAAGTGATTGATGAAGCTGATCTTCCTGATCAAGTGAAAGAGCATTTGGTTGCCGCAGATTCGCCAATGCTATCGCCGGATTTCCAAACGGTCATCATTGCATTCCCAAATCAGGGATTTGACATGAAGAAATACTTGCAAGATCTTGAAATACATTTTATTAATCAAGCATTACAACGGGGGCATGGGGTTGTTCAGCATGCTGCGAACTTACTAAAGATCCGCCGTACTACGCTGGTTGAGAAGATGCGCAAGTACGGTATCACACGAAATAGCCAACTTTCTGACGCTGAGGAAGACCTGGCGAATCCATAGAACTTTTTGGTCAAAAAATTGACTAACTCTTTGAGGCTGCTTTTTTAAGTTAGCCTTCATAGTACATCTATTTCAAGGCACTACCCTCTAAAAAGATGTTGGCACGGTTTTTGCATGTATGTTAAGTGCCAACGAGGAGTTAAACATGAACGATACAACAATAAATATAAAATCGTTGACAATGGAATGTTTCATCGACCGTTATACGAAATTAGTGAAACGGATTGCTTATCATCTGGCCGGGCGGTTACCCTCGCATATATTAGCGGAGGATATGGTTCAGGCTGGAATGATTGGCCTTCTAGAAGCGCGGGATAAGTTTGACGGGGGTAAAGGCGCAAGCTTTGAGACCTACGCCAGTATCCGCATACGAGGTGCTATTCTGGATGAGCTACGTCGGGGTGATTGGACGCCGCGGTCGGTCCATCGGGCCAATCGTGAAGTCGCTGAGGCCGTTCGCAAGCTTGAAAATAAGTTGGGGCGCGATGCTAAAGATATAGAGATTGCTGAAGAATTAGGGATCCCGCTAAAGGAATACCATCAGTTATTACAAGATGCCACCAGCGTTCATGTGAATGGGTATGAAGAGGGCGGCCTCACCGAAGATAACATGGACCAGGGTTTGTTTTCAAAACTGTGGGCGCCCGACGAAAGCTTTACGAATACCCGTTTTCGTCATGCGTTAGCGGAACAAATTGCTGATCTGCCTGAACGTGAACGGATGGTTATATCGCTTTATTATCAAGAAAATCTCACGCTTAAAGAAATTGGCGAAGTGATGAACGTGACGGAATCACGTGTGTGTCAGATCCATTCGCAAGCGGTATTACGTTTACGCGCTCGGTTAGAAGGATGGGAAGGGTAAAAGGCATGTTGTCATTGCGAGACCGCAGGCCGAAGCAATCCACACCAAAGATTTTCAAGACATCTTGGGGTTAGAAATTATTAATTAACGAGAAGTGGGGCTCTTTCCGCTTCTTTTTCAGGTAAATCTATATTGCTGCGAGCTTGCATTAGAGTATCAGCCGTTACCGGTTTGTTTTGAACATATTGATTAAAATAACCCGTTCTTGTTGCATACGATTCTTCGTTTGCTTTCGCTATTCCACCAACTACAAAAGGACGAACAAACAGTTCCGTAAATACAGGGAACTTGTTTTTAGAATCCATGAGAAAAGCCATCAGCGTGAAAAAGCCAAAAATTTTCCCAGCTGCTTTCGCAACGTTTTTAGCATCAAAGTCCATAGCTAATAAAATAGATGCTGTATAGAGAAGCCCTACTGCTAGTAAGGTACAGATCACGCTTTTAGCTCTAGCCGAAACTAGGGAATCATTCAAATTAGGATAGTAGTTAGCATAAGTAAAAGGAAAACTGCTTGTATTTCGTTTAGACATATAGCCTATTTCCGCGGCCTCACGTAATGTGCTGAGCTTATGGGCGCGAAGTTTTTTTGCAAAATAATGCTTGTTTCCGCGGGAGGTGGTTGCATAAAACATCGCATTCCTAATATGGAACGGATGGGCCTGAACTTGGTTGATATAATCATCAACCAATCGTTCGGAAGAGAGTGTTTCATCGATATTGCTTTGATTGAGATGGGTTGATTTTATTTCTTGTGAAGTAGGGTCTGTATCGGTTTGTTCTGTTTCCTCATCCTCTGCTCCAGCGCCTCCTGGCTCTTGAACCGCTTGGGCAAAAGGACCTTGCTTCAGCAATGCTACAATAATCGATTTCCGCTGGGCTTCATCTTCTATATCGAGGGCGATACGTAAGGCTTCGAATTTAACCGCCAATAAAAATAAATCTTGTTCACTCAGGCCATCTGAAACAAAATCGTACACAATAGCGGTGGTCATCTCTGTTCTCCTGGTTTCAAGCCGACAAATTTAGCATGCTTAATAAGTACAAGTCAAGTTGAGTCTTTATGAGTAATAGAACCATTTTCTATAGCTCAAAATATGCTATAATTTGAGTTATAGAAACGAGGGCTATCACTCATGACATGGAGCTGGCAATTACCCAATTGGCCTAATTATCTCTATAATATCAAAGCGTTAGAGAAATACGAGCAACAATTATTGCAAGGGTTTGGCGCCTTTAGCGCGGTGTTTAAGTGTTTAGACAAAGAAGAGCAAACCCAGATGCAGATTCAGTTGTTGAGCGAAGAGGCGCAAAACACCTCCGCCATTGAAGGGGAATATTTGAATCGAGGCAGCTTGCAATCTTCTATTCGGCGTGAAATGGGATTAGCTGTGGAGAAACAACCTATTCGCCCCGCGGAAGAAGGTATCGCTCAAATGATGCTCGATGCTTATCATGGATTTGATCAAACATTAACGCACGAAACTTTATTCAAATGGCATAAGATGTTAACCCGGGGTCGTCGTGATCTCGATTTTATCGGAGAATACCGCGCACATCCTGAACCAATGTTGATTGTATCGGGCGGAAAAAGAGAGCCAATTATTCATTTTGAAGCACCTCCTTCTCATCAATTAAAAACACTGATGCAATCTTTTGTTGAATGGTTTAATCATTCTGCTCCGAGCGGGAAACATCCGTTGCCAGCGATGGTACGTGCTGCGATGGCGCATTTGTATTTTGAAACCATACATCCATTTGAAGATGGGAATGGAAGAATAGGGCGCGCGATTGCAATCAAATCTTTATCTCAATCACTCGGTCGCGCTACTTTAATTTCATTATCTTATGTTATTGAAAACAATAAAAAGGATTATTACGATGCGTTAAAAACAACGAATCATTCGATAGAAATTCAAACCTGGTTAGAATATTTTGCTAATACCATCATTAAAGCACAGGCTCATACCCAGGCTCATATTGAGTTTCTCATTTCAAAACTTAAATTTTTTGATAGATGGGATGCGCAATTAAACGAAAGGCAACGTAAAGTTTTATTGCGCATGTTTCGAGAAGGGCTCGATGGGTTTGAAGGTGGATTAAGCGCAGAAAACTACATTAACATTACAAAGGCATCACGCGCCACAACAACTCGTGATTTACAAGAGTTGGTAAAATTAGGTGCTTTGAATAAAACTGGAACATTGAAACATACGCGATATTATCTTCAGATCCCAAAGAATGAAAAAGAATAAGAGAAATGCTGTCATTGCTTTGGCCCTATAGGCCTCGCAATGACAGATAAACACGGCCTAAAAAATGCGAGAAGCGTTCGCTCAACGGTTTTTTGCTGATGTATTCGATTTTGAAGATATGATGTGAATCGATCTTCGTATAAATATAATCATCGCTGGTGATTAATTCATCGACCAAGTTTTCTTTGAGTGCGTCCGTACCATACCAATGTTTCCCGTTTGAAACTCTATTGATATCGACTTTTTCGCGATGCATTTTAACAAAATCTTTAAATAACGTATGGGTTTCTTCTAATTCGTTTTGAAAATTTTTGCGATCTTCATTTGTGTTTTTACCGAATAATGTTAACGTACGCTTATATTCACCGGCTGTATGTTCTTCAAAATCGATATTATGTTTTTCAAGTAGACGATGAAAATTAGGCAATTGTGCTACCACACCAATCGATCCGATCACTGCGAAAGGTGCGGCGATGACCTTGTGTGCGACACAGGCCATCATGTATCCGCCACTAGCAGCTACTTTATCAATAGCGACAGTGAGTGGAATATTGCGTTTGCGAATACGATCCAATTGTGATGCAGCCAAACCATAACTATGCACCATGCCGCCGCTACTTTCGAGAACAACCAATATTTCATCATTTTTATTAGCTTTACTTAATATCGCAGTAACTTCTTCACGTAATGATTCAACTGCACTGGCACGAATATCCCCTTCAAAGTTAATGACAAACAAATTAGATTTATGTTTATGCTCTTCTTTTTTCGCTGCTTTTTTCTTAGCCTTTTGTTCTTTTTTATAATCTGCTTTAGTTAACAATGTTTGAGACAATGTGTCTTGAACGTTTTCATAATCCTCGTTGATCTGTGTAATTTCTAAGTGATCACCTTCTTTTTTTGAGCGAGCAACCAAGCTCCCAATAAAGGCAATGACGAGAATGATGGCAATCGCCAGGGTGGCTGTTTTAGCCAGGAAAAGTATGAAATTTAGCAATAAATCTAGCATGGATCACCTATGGAATGGTAAAATGGCGCGCAAGTTCCGAGGTATTATAGCGTAGAGAATACGATGCTGATAGCGACAAATTTAATCGTGCAACGTCAGGGGCAACCCCTGAATAAGCCGGTGTCGCTTGCAGTGATGCCAAATCAGCTTATTTGGGTTAAGGGCGCCAATGGAATCGGCAAATCGACCCTTTTGAAAACACTAGTTGGCTTGCTTAAAAGCTTCGCGGGGGAAATACAGTGGGAAGGCTATAAACCTCACTTTTTTTACCTAGGTCATGAATTGGCTATTAAACCCCAATTTACCGTGAGCGAACAATGCCGCTGGCATTCGAATGCAGTGGTTTGTTCCCGTGATACGGTGAATGAGGTTTTGCGCAAAGTCGGGTTAACGCAACAGGCACATACATTGTGTTCACAATTGTCACGCGGCCAGCAACAGCGGGTTGCTATTGCCTGTGCGTTATTAAGTCAAACAAAGTTGTGGTTGCTCGATGAGCCATTAACAGCGTTAGATTCACAAAGTCAAACGATCATCAAACAATTATTGAAAGCTCATGTTGAGAATGGGGGTGCGGCCATTGTTGCCTCTCACGCAGATTTAACGGATATTGCAAGCGAATCGGTTGCATTGGAAGCGGCATCATGAGGATATCTTTGCAACGCGAATGGATCAGCTTGTGGCGTAGCAAATCCATCTGGATCATGCCTTGTTTGTTTTACGGATTAGTGTTGATTTTAATGATGTTTGCGGTGGGACCCTTTGATACTAATTTAAAAATCGTATTGCCTCGTTTATTTTTAGTAGCATTATTATTGGCATTGTTTTTACAAACCGAACAATTGTTTAAATCAGATTATGAGAACGGCTATTTAGCGCAATATGCATTGTCTCAAAAAGGATTTGGATTTTCGATTGGTGTTAAATTATTCGTACAGTTTTGTTTACAAATCATTCCGTTGGTTTTAATCGTTTTGCTTGCAACGTTATTGGGAGATATCGACTATAAGGTGGGTCAGGCATTATTAATCAGCGTTGCTTTAAGTTTGCCCATATTATTTTTAATTACCGCTTTTTCGGCTGCATTGACGTTGTCGTTAAAACAAACCGGGTTGCTCAATGCAATTATCTTAGTACCTTTTTATATTCCGGTTTTATTATTTGCCGAAAGCATTATATTGCGGGCGCAATGGAATGAGCCTTACATTGCTTATGTTTATTTGTTACTCGCTTTATTAATATTAAGCATCGTTTTATTGCCTTATTTAATTATGTATTGTTTACGGATAAGTTTGGAATAGCATGAAAAAATTATTATCGCCCAAACATTGTGATGCTGCTTTATCAGTTTTAATCCCTTTATTTGGGATATTGGCATGGATCGTCATTACCATTGGATTATATTGGGGTTTATTTATTGCCCCTGCGGATTATCAGCAACAAGATGCGTTTCGTATTATTTACGTGCATGTACCGGCTGCATTTTTATCACTCGGTATTTACACCGGCATGACCATTGCCGTGGCCCTTGCATGGGTATTTCGCATTAAAGTAGCCGATTATTGGGCCGCGGCCAGCGCGCCTGTCGGTGCGATGTTTACTTTCCTAGCGCTTGTGACGGGTGCAATTTGGGGAAAGCCTATGTGGGGAACTTGGTGGGTGTGGGACGCACGCTTAACATCTGAACTCATATTATTGTTCATTTATTTAGGCATTATGTTATTGCGCGATGCGCTGAATAATGCGCAACAACCGGCTACCGCTGCGCAAATATTAACCTTGGTTGGATTCGTTAATATTCCCATCGTGCATTTTTCGGTGAATTGGTGGTACACCTTGCATCAAGGTGCAACATTATCGAAGTTTGCCAAACCTGATATGGATCCCAGCATGTTGTGGCCATTATTAATTTGCATTGCGGGGTTTGGATTTGCTTATTTATTTTTAACCTGTTTAAAAACACGAACATTATTATGGAAATCGGAACGTCACACGCAATGGTTATCAGATAAGTTGGGGGTGAAACGTGGCTAGTTATGGTATTTATGTTTATACATCGGTTGCCATTGTTTTGTTATTGCTTGTACAACAATCCTGGCAATCGTATCGCGCATTTAAACGTATTCAACAAGAGATTAAGCATGAACTTAAATCCTAAACAACAAAAACGTTTGTGGATTGGCACGGGGTTGTTATTATCCAGCGCTTTGATTATTGCATTTATTTTATTAGCATTAAATGAAAACATTCATTTGTATTACACGCCGACACAAATTGCCAATCATGAAGCACCCTTAA
The DNA here is from genome assembly GCA_964443025.1 of uncultured Gammaproteobacteria bacterium. GTDB lineage: Bacteria > Pseudomonadota > Gammaproteobacteria > JABCZS01 > JABCZS01 > JAJFKJ01. The sequence goes on from CAYUEL010000008.1 coordinate 29,228, forward strand.
ATCGCCCTATTCGTATGGGTGGAATTGTAGTTCCAGATTCCGTGCATCGAGCAGAAGAAGGTTTAGAAGTGACTTTCGATTTAACGGATGGGGTAAACCAAATTACGGTGTCTTATACAGGTATATTGCCGGATTTGTTTCGTGAAGGGCAGGGGATTGTTACCACGGGTCAATTGAAATCCAATCACAAACTAGTCGCATCACAAGTATTAGCAAAACATGATGAAAATTACATGCCCAAAGAAGTGTGGGAATCGATGAGGGAAAACCAACATGATTCCTGAGATTGGACATTTTGCATTGATATTAGCGATGGTGTTGGCGCCT
>CAYUEL010000009.1:0-29401 GCA_964443025.1 uncultured Gammaproteobacteria bacterium
CCGCCATGGCTGAATCCATGGCTTATCAATTGATTACCCCTGGCTTTGAACTGTACCACATCAACCAGGTGGAGCTTGAGTTACAAAAGGCCAAAGAAAAAGGTCAAACCTTTGCCATTATCTTGCTCGATACCTCGCCAGGGCTTGACCCGATTGCTTTTAAATCTCAGCTGAAACACGCTCCTCAAGACGCCTTGTGGGTACTCTTAACCAAACCCCTCACACAGGTTGAAAAAGAGGCTATCCTCAAGGCAGGCTTTGTGGGCATAATCCAAAAACCCATCCTGCCTGAAGAATTGCACCCAGCACTACAAAGCATCTATGAGCACCAACACAGGCCAAATAAGCCAAATCAAACCTAAAAGAATACAGGCAAAAGATAGGTTAATGGCTGACATCATTTTGAGATTTAGCTTACAGACTTATTTAGGTAAGTTGTTTAACATGGTCCTTAAGATGTAATGATGCAGGAGAAGTACCATGCAAAACGCAAATGACCTAACGAAAATCCGAGTGCTCGTGATTGAAGATAATCGCGCGGCCCAGCTTGTGATTAAAAGTATGTTGAAAGAAATGCCTGAAATTGGCTTTGCTCATGTGGCAGCCAATGGTATCGAGGCGGTCGCGGCCCGTGATAAAACACCCGATGACTTCGATGTGTTTTTTATCGACTTAGGGCTACCTGATATATCCGGTATACGGGCTACCGAAATGGTTCGTGAAATCGAAGCCAAAAACCATCTTGAACTCATCCCTATTTGTGCTCTGACGGCACATAACAATGAGAAGGCTCGGCAAGACTGCTTTAATGCGGGTATGAATGCCTTTATTACCAAGCCAGCCACAATAGAGAGCCTACGAGGTGCTTTGCGCCTGATGGGCTTGATTGACAGGGAAGAAGACGAAAAAACAGGAAGTGTTTAGTTTAAAAGAGAGAAGCTTTATATTTAGCTTTATATTTGATTTAGGATCTGGTGAGCAATACATGCGATCTGATACCAAATATGTAAGCATTCTCTTACACAATAATCAGCCTTTTGCCACTGTTTTTTGTGAGTTGAATGGGTTAATCTGGGAATCTAAATTATAAGTATGCCTGCCATAAGATTATTACAGGGCGACCAGTTTAAAGCAAGGCATCACACCATAACATCTGGGGGATGAAAAAAAGGAACCTTGGCCAAGGATGGCACTTTTTGGGGATAGGCGTCAGGCACTATTGAGCCTGGCGAATATGTCACCGATAAAGTGAGATAAAATAATGAAATCGTATGCAGTTGAATGTGTCTGTCACAGTTATGGAAAAATACTGAATGTATTCATGCCCAATAGCAAACGTGCTAAAGAACGTATTATTTTAATTATTGAAGAAAAGCCGCGCTATTTTGCTTATGTCGAAAGTTTTTTTAAGGCTAACGGCTTCACTGTAAAAAAAGCGCGCTCACTTGAAGAAGGGTTATTAAAGTATCAAAAAAACCGAAAATCATATTATGCAGTTTTCATCAGTAATGAGTTTTATGAGCAAACCCTTGAGTCAATTAAAAAGCTTCGTGAATGGGAAAAAAAGCAGGGAATTTTCAAGCATCAAATCCCAATTATTGTAGCAGGGTCAGATATTCAAGGTTTATTTCGTCGGGATTTCTTACCTTTAAATGTAACAAATGTTTATGACAGACCACTTAATCAACAAGATTCGACCAATATTTTCAAGAAACTACTAAGGAACCAGATTTCGGCGAAACAGTATCATGCGTTGCGCTTATATATGCAAGACACGAGCTATCAAAAAGCTGCCGAAATTCTTGGCACTAAAGAAAGTACCTACGCATCGCATTTAATTTGTATTCAGCAAAAATTTGGAATAAAGAATCGAGCTGAGCTAAAAGATCTATTTATTTTTTTAGAGATAAGTGACGCTGAGATGGACTAGAAACGTGATTTGAAAGAGTAAGTTTTAATAAAAGCAGGAGAGGTAATAAAATGTCAAATAAAATGATAGAAGACCATATGCTGAAGTTAGAAATTTTTAATTCGTTTAAAAATGTTTCACAACGTTTTAAAGTGCTTCTCATTGATGATGAGATTCAATCTCGTATTGAAACAGAATCAATATTGAAAGAAAATAATTTTTTAATTGAACATTCATCTTTAATAACAAAAGCCGTTGAACAGATAAAAGAGAGTGAATTTGATTTAGTCATGTGTAGCCCTAGACTATTAAACGCGCAAGGCACTATGCTCATAGAAACAGGACGTAAACAGTCAAAGCCTTTGCCTGTTATTATCGCGCATCGCTGCGTTAACATAGAGTCATTTCAAGATCGTCTAGCAGAAAACGTTCAGTCGATCGTTGAGTTACCCTTGAACGAAAAAGGAAAAGGGAGCATTAACCGTACACTCATTCAAAGCAAATTAACAGAAAAAGAAATACTGGCGCTCAAGCTATATAACAAAGGTATTGGACGACGAAAAGCCGCTGAAATACTGAATATGTCTGAGCATACTTATGCGTGGCACCTTAAAATCATCAGAAGAAAATTTGGAATTAAAGGTCGACAGGCAATGATGATGCTTGAAGCTTTTTTAAAGAGTGGTGTTTAGTTAAAAAAGAGGTGTAAAAATGTATGATGGAATTGATAAATATAATAAATTTCTTGAAAAATTAATTAACAATTCACCCGATTTAACGTCGATAGACATAACAGAAACTAATAAAAATAGTCCTGGTAAGAAAAGAGGTACAACGGATGATGAAGCGCTCATTGAGATAGCACGATATTTACCCAATAACACTTCTGTTGAATATACATTACCATGAGCACAGATATTAGTGCTAAAAATCCTACCTGTGTGAGTTGCGCCCGACGAAAAATGGGATTATGAACCTTGTAATTAACTAACGAATCAAATAATTGTTGTACATGGCCAAGATTTGATTGTCTTTATAGAATTAATTTTTCATGCCACAAATTCATCTTATATGGTATTGAATCGATAACCCAGCTCGGTATTGCATTTCTTATAATTTAGTATGATACTATACACAGTTAAGATCTCCAATGCGAGTAGTTCATTATGCCGGGTTCGAGCTCAGCTCTTAGAGAAAGATTAACTGATATTTCAGCTCAGAAAGAGAAACTCAAATCTGAGTCATCTAAATATCACTCTGCTATTGATAGTATAGAAAAACAACTTGAGCGAGTAGAGTTCAAACGCAGTCAATGGCAGCCTTACATTGATTATGCAGTATATTTTTGTTTGGGTATTTTGATGTTTGTTTCTCTTCCTTTAATGCTAACAGGAGAATCTGGTTTTGCAGCGCAACTTGCTGTATTTGGAGGCGTTGCTCTATTTGCATTAGGTTTAAGACTTCTTTGTGAGATTGCTTTTTATTTTTTGGTTGTGCGCCAGCAAGAGAAACCGCAAGAAGGAGGATTGTTCGATAGGTTTGGTTTTACCATTGCGAAACCACGCTATCAGCTGGAACGTTTTTTAGATATCTCCATGCTCTTGCTGTGTGTAGTATCAGGTTTGCTGATAGGTATTGGCGCGTTGTTAAATGCGGTAGAGGTTTTGTCTGGTTTTGGCCTTGAACAGGCCTTGCAATTAAGTGGCTTATTGTTGGTTTTGCCTATCATAGCTAAAACATTCTCAGCGTTTTACATTTACATGAAATATAAAACCGACCCTATTCATACATCAGACTGTGTATTGGTGGACGAAAATGAGAGAGTGGATGTGGCAAACATGAGCATCACTGGACCCCATAAGTGGATGTTTGATAAACGAAAAATAATTTTAAAAAATATAAAAGAGATAGCAACATTGGATAATGAGGAACAAGGAATACTAAAGACATTGGCATCATTACCCAATGGAAATTCTCATAGTGATCCCAATGCAAGCGTAATCAAAAAAAGTACCATACAATACTCAGAGCAAACAGATAAGTCGTCAGATAAGCTAGAAAACCTTGACGACAAAGAAAATGCTATTCTGAGCGCAGCGAATCAAGATTTACAAATTTCGAAAGATGCGGTTGATAGTCGTTTGGGATATACCTAAAGCATCCCAATTTAGTGTTGTATTTTTTAAAGTATTATCATTTCATACCCAATGTAATAGAGGAGGCTAAGAAATGGGGGGAACATCAAGTAAGCCAGAAAAAACTGGCATTGAGAATACGTCTTTATCAAATAAATTAAAAGAAACGTGTAAAGATCATCCTGTTGTTGTGACTGCATCTACGGCTGGCACTGTGTATGGTACTTTAGGTGGAACGGGTGCTGCCACTGGGTCTAATTTACTGCCTCCTGTAGCGGCACAAATCGCATCCGCGATTGGGGGATTAGGTGTTATTAGCTCCTTACCCTTTGGCGGAGTTTTTATTATAGCACTTGCTTCAGGTGGGTTTGCTGCCGTATCTTATGGGGGTGTGGCGAAGGGTGTAGATCTTGGTGTATCTGCCTACTACAGGCGAGAAAATGAGGTCTTGAAGGAAACCATAATTAAGAGTACAAGATCTGTTTCAGAAAAACACAAAATATTAATGGAAGAGGCTAAGAAACATAATTTAGTTTGTTCGATTACAGGTGAAATATTTCTTAATCCTGTAAAGATCAGAAAAAGTGGTAAGGTGTATGAACGCACCGCAATACTAGGGCATAAAGTTAAATGTGAAGAGCAAGGAGTAGGTTTGTTTTGCCCTCTTTCGGGTATAAAACTTGAAGGGTCAGATTTTGATAATTTAGAAATAGATAAGGAAACAAAATTTAAACTTGAAATATTTCCATATGCTGCAGCATTGTACCAAAAGCGCTTTATTGAGCCAGAAAATCGCATGACAAAATCCAGTGTAGATCAATGGAATGATGCATTGGAAAATCATAGGAAAAAATATTTTTCACCATCTAGTGCCTAAAATTTTTTTAACCAATAGAGAATCGCAATGAAGGATCTGCTTGAGATAATACAGCGAAAAGATCTAACTGGATTAAAAAACTATCAGGGTTCTTTAAGCGAAAAAGAATACCAGACATTAATATTAGAAGCCGCATCCGTTGGGGGCAAGGAGATATTAAAGTATTTAATTGAAAATTTTACAAAAAAATATGCGTTAACTAAATATAAGGAATTAATTTTATTACGTAGCATAAGTTCAGGTGACTTAGATTCAGTAAAATATTTAGTGGTCGAACAAGGCTATTCTTTAACGCCGAATGATGATGCATTAATGCCAACAGCATTAATGCCAACAGCATTAATGCCAACAATAGTGGCGGCACGTCTTGGGAAACTGGATATTTTATGTTGGCTTGTGAACGAGAAAGCTGCACCTGCGCCACCACTTTCACTTTTTCAAGCTGTGGCAAATGGGCATATTGATGTTGTTAACTTTTTGGTTGAATATAAGGGGGTTGAACACAGAGGAACTTTTCTAAAAGAAAAAGATGATCTAGGTAATACGGCTGCTCAAATAGCTTTTATTTGTGGAAAGATTAAACTATTGGAGCTTCTTCTAGAAAAGGGCGCTAGTATTGAAGAACCAAATTTGCAAGGGGATACTATACTTTCAATGTGGCTTGCTAATCCTCCTGCAATTGCAAAAATTAACAAAAACTTAGCAATAAAATGCCTTACAAACTCTAGGATAACGATAGAGCAAGTTCGGCGGGCTTGTGAGCAATCAAGGTCATCCACTCCTGAGCATCAAATTTTTTCTGATATTAACTTGATTCTAGTATCAAATGAAAGAAAGAGTAATTCGTCTGAAAAAGAAAGTCAATATATAATTGGCTGCGTTAAATTACGAGAAAATTTGCATAGGATGATGATGAAGGACGAGTTAATAGCGCTCATAGAAGATCTAAAAACTGAAAGAACTAGATTGGCCGGAATTAACGAAGATATAGATTTACTAAACCATGTAATAAAAAACTGCCCCTCACCGGAAACACTTTTAAATGAAGCGCTAGCAGCACAGTCAGTATTTACATTGAATAAATCACCAACAAAAAAAATCGAAGAACAAATAACAACATTATCAGAAAAACTAAAAAAATTAAGTAACAACAGCACCTACAAAGTAGCCTCTGAAACTATAAAAAAAATTCAAGATGTGTACCAAAAATACAAAGAGGAGATATCGAAATCATCTCCAGCACCAGGTACTACTAAAATAATTAAAGATTACATTTTAACGATTATCGCTAATCAGAAAACTGGACGCCTGGATGCAAACGCGGCTAGTAAAATGGACTCAAAATTAACAGAAGATATTTTAAAAAGTGATAAACGGGATGGTAGCCACCTGGTTTTTAGTCATGGCGATGTTCATTTTAAACTGCATATCCCTAAAGATGGACCCTGCTACCCAGCCGTTGAACAAATGGTAGGGAGTTTCCATAATGTTCTTGTTGGGGATTCACTTACTGTGGCCCCGACACAAGTGGTGAAAGTGAAGCAAGCAGAAAAAAGTTATATTTTTGTAGCGTCTCAAACAGTATCTGGCATGAGTTTTAAAGATTATTTAAAAGGTCCAGCAGATAAAGATCCTGACTTGATTCGTAAAATTAATGGGCGAAATTTCTCTGAAATAACAATATGCAGTATGTTAACGCGTGATTTAGATGCCAAGGCTGACAACTATATAGTAAAAGGGGTAACTTTTCTTGAAGGTGAAGAGAAGAATGGATTAAGAGAAACTGAAGAAAATGATGCATATAAAGTGGTTAATGTAGATGCAGATCAAGCACTTGGCAGTACAGTGGTCAAAAATATAAATAGCTTTGGAGAGAAACGAAGATATTTAAACATGAAAAATGTATTGTATTTCTTTCCACAAATGAATGATCCCATAGATAAAGAATTTCAACGAAAATTACTTGATACACATGCAGTGTTTTTTATATTAGATTGGCTAAAAATTTTAAAAAAAGAAAATGAAATGTATTATAACGCATATGAAAAAGGGCTATTAACCCGAGATGAATATGAATCTTTACAACTTCCTATTAGGTTTTCTCGGCTAGATGAGTTAGTTCGAATATATGAAGATTTAATTAAAATTCAAAAACTTTTAAAAGAAAACCAACAATTAACACATGCTAACTTGTTCAAACAGCTCTACCCTGATTTGGCATTGCACTATGAAAGCATTAAAGACAACGTTGAAGATACATGTCAAAATTTTTCAGCAGCAGCAAAAATTTTAAAATGCGAATACCAGCTTTATCAATCAAGTAAGCAGGTAGAAAAACGAACATCAAGCACCTTGGCCGGAAGTACACCATCGGAAACCTCTTCTTTAAAAAGAGATTATCAGCTTCCCGCAGTTACGCAATTTTTTCTGGAGACCTTTGACTTTTCCTCTCTCTTAGATAATTTTCATAAACAGTTTTTGGATGATTTAAGGGAATTAAGTTATTTGGAATCCATTACAATACGAAATTGTGACATTCTTGATGATCAGATGTTGGGTAAAATTTTATCTATGCCAAATTTACGAGAAATTAAATTAATCGCTTGCAATAATGTTACCAAAAAGGGTATAGAAAACTCCATATTACTTATAAGTGACAAAAGGGATGGTAAAAAAATAAAAGTGGGATTGCTTGATTGCTCCCAGTTAGATACAAATGCTCATGTTAGCCTTGCAAGCAATCCTAAAATAACACTTTCCTTGATAGGTAAGACACCAGAAGAAAAGTATGAGTCATTTTATTGGGAAAAGGGTAAGGAAGAGCATTTATTTCAAGAGATGTTGGCTGCGGAAGCTAAGCCTTCCCCTATACAAGTAGATTTTTTGACATCTCAGGGCTTCAGGCTTCCAAGCGCATTTTGGCCATTATATATGACTTACAGCGCAAATAAACTAGAAAAAACCATAGCTGTTCAAACCGCGGCGGTATCTATAATACAAAAACAATGCTACACATGGCTGCTACGCAGGAAAGAACAATCGAAATCTACCCCATCCCTCGGAGAGCAAAACAATGCCGTTAACAGTTACATTGTCAGAAAAGAAAGTTAGTGTAGTTGAGAAAACCAAGACTGTTCTTGATTGCCTTGATGCTGCAGTCCAAGCACATTTTCAAGATGCTGCAGAAGCAGGAAATCCTTTAGTCGGGCCACAAGAAGAAGCGCCAGGCGTATTGGCAAGATATATTTTACGCCCTTCAGAGGTAATGAGCGATGTTTCGCGAGGCGGGCATTATAGAATATTACGTGCTGTAAATTTTACGCTCGATCCACCGGCAGAAAGTTTATGGCGCGGATATTTAAATACATTAAATCAGGCGCTTTTGGCTCAAGGTTATTCAGCAAAACATACAGTTGAGCCTCTTATAGAGTCAAAGCATGTTTTACTGCGTGAAATTTTGCTTAGATTATCTGGCTATGCTGTTTCAGCGGAAGCAAATGGAAGATACTATGGGGAGAAAATGCTAAAAACCCTAAGGCAATTTGTTGACAGCATAGCTTCCAAAGATTTATTTTCGGAAAAACCTATCCTTTCATACCGAAAGGCAACCCCATTTATGCTTAAGCATATAAAAGAATATCCTGATTGGGAAGATTGTATTCTTGGAATGGTGCATGCAATAGGGGTGCTTCACCAAAATGATAAAGCTGTTAGCAATGTACTTACCCAATTAAGAGGTGCCGAGGCAACTATTGAAGCGCAATTAATTGTGTATTTAGATAGTAATCAAGATCCTGATATGCTCTCAGATCAATGGGCAAAAAGTACTTTGGGTGAAATTGAATCCAAGCTTATAGAAAAAAGCATAAATCAAAATGCTTTATCTGCCGTGAAGAAGTGGATTCCTAATGAATCACCCGGTTTAACAGATGCAGAGTTACATATTGTTGCAACACAATACAAGGATAATGACGAAATTGCTGAACAGAAAGTGAAACAGCTGCTGAAGTTATATTCATTACGACGAGATACGTTAAATTTATATGAAATGATGACTAATGTTGACCTTCTTATGCGGTGCACGGGGTGGATGCCTTTTCTTTTAAATATAATTAGCCTACCGGATTTGGCAGCTTTAATTGAAAATCATGGGAATGCATGCAAGCAAATACTCGCGCCAAAAGCTGTAGTTTCTGATTTATTAGAAACAGAAGCGGGCTACGGCTTATTGAAATATAAAGCTATTAATGGAAGCGCATTGCGATCGCTTGCTTCAGCGAATATACGGTCGTTGGCGGAGTTAAATGACCCTGTTACCAAACGTCTTATTGGTGGCATGATAACGATGGCTGTTAGTTCTTTAATTATGAAGCAGCGTAATTTTCCAAGGTATCGTTTTATAAATGAAGAACAAATTGAGCGAAATAGAAAATCACTCCTTGCAGATACACCAATGACAACAACGTTGGAACTAACTTTACAAAGTGCGACAGACGCTGCGCGTCGTACCATCACAGATCAAGAGGCCCAACTTAGTGAAACATTAGCGGAAAACAGAACCCTTATTCTTGAAAAAGAACGTTTGCAAAAAGAGCTTGAAAATGAGAAAGAACAAGTTATTAAGTATCAGAACGAAAATGATTTGCTGCTTAAAGAACTTGAAAAATTGCGCGCTGATAATGAAGAGCTTATTTTGCAGAAAGAAACATATCAAAATGCAATTGCAATAAAAACAGATGAAGCTGAATATACTGGAATTTACTGGGGTGAAGCCTTGCAGGAACTTCAGAATTTAAGAAAGCAAAGCACAACAATACAAGAGAAAAGTGACGAAATACAGCGAAAAGATGAAGAATTACGCAAGACTAACCAAGCGTTAATGGCACTGGAGAGTATAGAGCCAGAAGGTTCACTTTATAAAAGAGCATATACTTTTGCTTTACTGAATGAATTGGCAAGAGGATGTAAAAATTTGGAGGTATTACGTAGTTATGTAAGGGTCGGGGCTAGTTTGCATGGTCGCTTTACGATGCAAAATGCATATTGCGAGTATACAGCTTTGCATATTGCTGCTCGCACAGGGAATGTTGAGGCATGTCGCTTCATACTTGATGAAGGCGGTCAAAATGTGGATGTCAATATTTTTGATGGACAAAGTGAGACTCCATTAGACAAAGCTGCAAAGGCAAACCAAATTTTAACAATAAGATTTTTGCAAGGGCGCGGCGGGGTAAGTAAAAATATTGATCGTAGAACAAATGCCTTACAAAGACTGATAACCCGTGATGATATTGCAGAGTCTAACGAGGCCACTCCCGACACAATAGTTAATGATGCTGAAGAGCTTTTGAAAACCGGAGCTGACGTCAATGCAACTTGTAATTTATCAGGAGTATGGATGGGGTTAACACCATTGCATATTTTGTTTATGAAGGGTAATCAACCTCTTATTAAATTATTAATGAAATCAGGAGCTGATCCTAGTTTAACAAGCGGAACACTTGAAAAAAATCAGCCTAAGCAAACCCCACTTGAAATGCTGCGAAGCTCTAACGTTCCTCACAAAGAACGAACATTGGCATTTTTAGCTAATCGATTCCCAGCTCAATTTGGGCTTATGGTTGCAAATGCCCCTGTTGCTGGAGCAAATATGCTCAAATTTAGAAATACCCAGCAGAACCAACCTGCTGCGCCGCCGCCCGGGAATATGGAGAAACCACGCCAGTAAATATATAAGCAATTTTCAAGATACTTTTTAAGCGTATGGTTCTTAGGAGAGTCCGTGACAGCGATGTTGCGGGTTTACCCGCTGTATAATTATGAGCCTGTAATTTAAATTGTGAGATTTTTGAAATATAAAAATTAATTCCCCTACTTGTTGTTGTATAATTTATTCTTTAAGCCATTTAGCTTATTTTATTGGTTTTTTGTTGGAATATTAAAAAATATTCTTTAAGAAATTTTCATAATCGTCCCCCAAGACATGCCTAATTTTACTTAACTGATTGTAAACTGTATTTTTGGATGTATCATGAATGATGGCTATTTTTTCTGGGGTAACCTTTAGAATACAGTGCACTGATCCCCCCCAATAAACTGGACCACCCGTAATTAGAGTAATCTGGCAAAATACAACCATCCAGGAGGAGGATTTTGCCATGAAAAAACGGTTTACAGAACAGCAGATAGCTTACGCTTTGAAGCAAGCAGAAACGGGCGTGAATGTTCAGGAAGTCATTCGAAAGATGGGGATATCTGAAGCCACGTTTTACAACTGGAAGAAGCGCTACAGTGGATTAACCGGAATGGAGCTTCGGGAGTTGAAACAGCTTCAAGAGGAAAATCGTCAGCTTAAGAAGTTAGTAGCTGATTTAAGTTTGGATAAATTGATGTTACAGGATGTGTTGTCAAAAAAGGATTAAAGCCAGCCGCCAAGAAGAAACACATAGCGTATTTACGTGAGGCTTATCGGATAAGCCAACGACGCGCCTGCAAGGTAATGCTGCTGGGACGTAGCAGTTATTGCTACCGTAGTGAAAAGTGTTCTCAAGAGCCATTGAGAAGGCGGATAAGGGAATTAGCTTTTGCACGAGTTCGTTATGGTTATGAGCGCATTTATGTTTTATTGAGGCGAGAAGGCTGGCATGTTAATCACAAGCGTGTTCATCGGATTTACAAAGAAGAAAGGCTTAATTTACGTTTTAAACGGCCTAAGCGGCGCTGAGCGCAGCGCATCGTTTGGTTCAACCTGAATTAACGGGAATTAATCAATGTTGGTCGATGGATTTTGTGGCTGACCAGTTATTTAATGGCCGTCGATTACGCGCGTTAACTATAGTGGATAATTTTAGTCGAGAATGTTTGGGAATCATGGTTGATTATGCTTTGAAAGGGGAAGATGTTGTGATGGCAATGGATATTATTTATGCGCAAATGGGCCGTAAGCCCAAATACATAAAAGTAGATAACGGACTACATTTGGAGTCAAGTATTTTTTCATAAAAAATCTCCCTAAGCTATCTGCTTACTATTGCACTGTTGATACTGCTGCACCCGCTTCAATTAAATTTTGCTCACCATAATGTACAGGGGTCCAAATTGGCCCAACAGGACTTAACACAGCATATTCATAACGGTCGTGGGCGTAGCGCATTATCTACAGGGTCACTGGGTGCCCTAACGGCCCACCTGAATTACGTCCCACGACCTAACTCATAAAATCCTCGATAATCCGTATTATTTTTTACTAAAGCATGAGCAACCCTTGCCATTTTAGCAGCCACAGCCGTACGCGCTTTTCGCTTTAAATCAGCATCCTGTGGATTTGATTGAACATAGCGCTGAAATTTATTTCTAAAGCTGTTTTCTGTCATGCGAATGGCAGCATTAGCAGCCAACCAAAAGGCATAACGTAATCTAGCGTTACCGCGCTTTGAAAGCTTATACCCACTTTGCCTTTGACCACTTTGCACAGAAGATAAATTGAACCCACAATAATTTAAATATTGCCGGTAATGATTGAATCTTTTTAAATCACCACTTTCCGCCAAGATAATTAAAGCAACAATAGGACCGACACCGGGTATCGATTTTAGACGCTGATAGTCAGCTCTTGTCGACAAAAATAACTCGGCCTGTGATTCAAGCTTTGCTCGCTGCAGCGTCAATTCTAGGTAACGTTGGATTTGAATTTTGAAAGTATCCACTGCCAAACTATTTTCATCAATGGGTAACCCAATTGAAATTTGGGCCGTTTCATAAAGCTCCTCAAGAAATTGTTGTTTACTCACCTTGCGACCTACAATATCCCAAGCGCGTTTAACAAACGTGGATTTTTTCATTTTTGTAATGGATGTTGGCGTTGGATATTTAAGTAAAAAACGACAAAACCATTCTGCTCTAGAGCCATGGTTATAACGTTCCATCTCTGGAAAATAAAGGGTTAAGTAATGATTAAGCAAACTATGGTAACAACGGCTTCTTGCTAATGAAATTTGATAATAGGTATTGGATAATTCTTGTATATCCATGATGTTGTTCACTAATGGGTCGTGAAAGGAACTTCCCATGCCCTGCTGCAACAAGTACAACAGCACATGAGCGTCTTTTCGATCATTCTTATCCCAGCTGTTAAATAACATTTCCCGTGCACGAGCACTGGCTACTGAGGATAGGAGCTGACATTTAACACCCTTGTGATTCAACCAATAAGCAATGTTACGATGGTAATCTGCAGTCGCCTCAAATCCCGCAAGCACAGGAAATTCATCGCCCACTGCAATTATCAGCTCATCGTAACCTTCCAGTGTATTAGGTATCTTCATTTGTTTTCGCTTACCATTAGGCCATTGAATCAATACATCATGATGATGTTTTGCAATGTCTATAGCAACATAAGTATTACTACTGATAAAATTACTGTGGTCAGTCATTTTCGTCTCCTTGAATGAGTGAGTTTAGTGAACTCTAATTCTGACCTAAATGGCTGACTTTTGTCAGTGCTTCCGAATGTACTACGGAAGCGAATTTATTTCGAAGGTATTAGATAAATGGGCTTACGAACATGGGGTAACGTTGGATTTTTCACGACCTGGAAAACCTACGGATAATGCGTTTATTGAATCATTTAATGGAAGTTTTCGTGATGAGTGTTTAAATGTACATTGGTTTTTATCGTTGGATGATGCTAAGGAAAAAATTGAAGCTTGGCGACAAGACTACAACACGTTTCGGCCTCATAGCGCATTAAATAATTTGACACCCGAGGCATTTGCTCAGTATCATCAGAAAATGTTAAACGAACATAATCATGCCAGATTGCTCTAAAAGTCGTGGTCCAGTTTCCGGGGAAGGGTCAAACAACCGGAAACCTCTAATTTAAACTGGTACTAAAAACGGGGGGTTTACAGACAAACTATGATGCTGCTGGAAGCTTTGTTAGAAGAGTAGTGTTAAAAATTAGGTATATTCATCGTACTTTTTTGCACAACCTTGCACAAGATCAATAGGGTATTTTTGATGATTGATTTGAATTTTTTCTTCTAATGCTTGGTTTAAATTGATGCCTAAGACATCGCTCAGCCTAACAAGATACATTAAGATGTCAGCAATTTCATTGCTTACAGCTGTAAGTTTTTTTGGGTTATCTTTAACAACATTTGCCTCATGATCAGAAAGCCATTGAAATATTTCATTGAGCTCACCCACTTCTGATGATAAAGCCATGGCTAAATTTTTGGGAGTATGAAATTTCTCCCAGTCTCTGTCTTTTGCAAACAAAGAAAGAGCATCACTCAGCGCGTGGTGATCAATGTATTTCATATTAAATATCCTCTAAATAATTTAATCAAATAAGCTGCGATTCAATTTGTTCGATAAATTCATTGCGAGTAATATATCCGGTTTTGTTTCTGACATTTTCAAGCATTGATTCGACTGTTCGTGGTGAAACATTCAGCATTTCTCCAATTTCCGGCATTGAGTGCATTTTACAGTGTAGTTTGACATAGTCAATTTCTCTAGCCGTTAAACCCACATTACCAAATTTTGTTTGAATAAGTTGAGAATCTAAAACCAGTCCATTTGTAAGCATGATATTTTCTTCTTCTAAGCTGGGAAAGCATTCGGGTAATTGCTGGAGAATAGGCCACGGTTTCCTCGCTTTCCTTTGCAAAGAATGCAATATTTTATCACGTTCTACTCTAAAATATGCAATATATTGTTTGAGCGGTTTGCATAGTTCGATATATTGCGATTTAATATTCGACTTCTCTTTTGGGATGGAAAAAAGAAAAATCTCAATTTTTTCACCTAATCTTCCAGAAAAACAAAGTGTGTTCCAAAAATCATAATCATGGAAGTGTTTTGTAAAATTATCATCATTCTCATCACTCAATAAGGTGATGTAAAGTTTATCTTTTTTTGTTCGTATAAAAATTTCATTTAAGGTATTATCAAGATATTTATTATGGGTTGAGAAATATTTCAATACAGGAAGTTGATTTGAAAACACTAAGAAAGTTTTATTATTATTAATAATAATGTGAGTAAACATATTGAAGCCGAGCATACTTAATGGTTCAATGAATTTCCACACTTTATTTGAATAACCAATGAAATTTAAATAGTGTTTTTTTTGTGAATTTGTCAGAGAATGAGTATCCATTTATAACCACTCTCTCTTGCTTTTTTTAAAAATTTCTACCAATATTGTTTTTTTATTTGATTTTAATTTAAATCTAATATTTTTAAAATAACCCGAGATACTTCCTTTTGAAACACCAACGAGCGAAGAAATTTCTTCTTCGGAAAATCCCAAGGAAAGGTAATTTAGACATTTAAATTCTTGTCTTGATAGGTAAACTTCTTCATTGGGTGTCAATATGGGATATTTGAGAAGCCTTGTTTCGTTGAGAAATTTTTCTATTTCAAGAGGATTTTCAATGTCAATTTTTTTCTCATTCAAATTGTATGCATAATTTTTGTAAATCGCTAAATTATTTTCACAAGGAGTTATAACTGTATTAGCCTTTGCGTTAAAATATTGTGTGAATTTTTTAAGCTCTTCTATTTCTGCCATATAAAAAGAAGAAATATTATCATTTTCTTTTTTTGCCCCGAATCCCCATAGCTCAACTGATTTGTCCGGCAGCTCTTTAAAAATGCTGAGACCGTTCCATATATCAAAAGAATAGAGAGCGGAAAGGAGGCTGTCCTGTCTTTCAGTTGGCCACAGATAGCAAAAATAATTATCTTTGTGAGCGTGAGCTATTTGACATCCGAGGGTAGTGTTATTATGTTGTATTTCACGAAGACAATATTCAACCCATTTTATATTATTACATAAATATAAATATTTCCCATTCGAGAAGAATCTAAAATAGGCAAATGTGGATACCCCTGTTTGGAGCAGTGGGCTGCAAAGGGTATTTAGCAACGAGGCATGCGCCTCGCTGTACTTAAATGCGTCATAATTGAAGTGATCGACTTTAAACATGGTTTTTTCTTCTCCTGCCTTGCAAATTCCACATTTTTACCTTCAATTTACGGTCTCCTTTCAACCTAAATTGTGTTACCTGCAAAATTTTTACCTTCAATTTACGGATTTAATTATCTATATAACTTTCTATCATTAAATAGCGTGGTCCGTCAATATTTTTTGAAGGATTTTCTTAAAATCCACCCATTTGGGTGGAGATTTTTGAGAATAAACTGTGGTAAAAATATTATTGTAAGATAATTAACTTAGATTTGAGGTTTTATTTAAAGGTTTAGAGGTAACTTCCTATGGGCAGTATGTGCAGCAAGGCACAAATTTTTATAAAAAAACATACTGGCAGCGTAAAAGAGCAGCTGAGTTGCTTACCCATGCTGTTTCGCCCCTATTGGTTTGGGTTTGAGAGACATTTTGGAGATGGGCTCTGTCTTTTACTTGCTACAGATGCAGAGGTTTATGAGCATCATTTCAGGCACGAAAACCTATTGGTATCGACTCCGCAAAACGATAAATTAAAAAGCAACATGGAGTTTGACTACAAAGCCGCAGATGGCGGGGCTGTGGGACGGATGAAAGATGAGATGCAATATTTTGCTCATGGCGATACATTCATTCTTATTCGTTACACTAAGGCTTATTTTGATGTTTTCTATTTTGCATACAAAAACACAGATATACCATTTTTTAGCAACCTTTTAAATGATCGCTTTGTTTTAAGAAAATTCGCTCGTCATTTTCTTAACAAGTTTGAAAAAATTCTTAAGCAGGGTGAAGGGTATGTTATTTTACCTGAAAAAATGCAAAACCCTCGGTTGCAATTGCGTTACACCCCTGGTTCAGTTTGGGTCGAAAGATTTGAGCAATATGTTACTATCACAAAAAAGGAGCTAGAAGCCTCTATCTTATCCGCCCAAGGGAAACTACAACAAGAAATTGCAGATATAATGAATATTTCCATTAGAACAGTAGAAACCAACCTTGCGAAAGCACGGGGTAAGCTACAAGTGACAAAAGAAGAATTTATTGAAATATTTTTTAATTATTTTTGACTGCGTGGCAGGGCTTTATAAGGGGCTTTTTTAATTTTTAATCCTTGATAATCTATAAAAATCAATGTATTATATCAAAAGTTCGAATCCCTCTCTCTCCGCCAGGATGACAAACCATGTCTACTATTCCCGAACTTTATTTAAGCACCGATATTGAAACCGACGGACCTTGTCCAGGTATAAACTCGATGTTAAGTTTTGGAACGGCGGTTTATACAAAAGATAAAGAACTCATCGCAACCTTCTCCGCCAATTTAGAAACCCTGCCCGATGCAAGCGCGAATCCTATTACCACGGCGTGGTGGGAAACCCAGCCAGAAGCCTGGGAAGCCTGCCGCCAGAATTTAGAAAAGCCGGAAGTTGTGATGCCGCGTTATGTCGAGTGGGTTAAATCATTAGGCGGCAAACCGGTTTTTGTGGCTTATCCATTTGGTTTTGATTTTACGTTTATGTATTACTACATGCATCGATTTGCGGGTGAATCGCCATTTAAATGCGCAGGACTTGATATTCGCAGTTACGCGATGGCAGTAGTAAAACAGGAATTTCGTTCGACGCACAAAGATACGACGCCTAAAGAATGGCGTGAACCTAACCTACCGCATAATCACATTGCTCTTGACGACGCCATTGAACAAGGCGCCTGGTTTTGTAACATGTTGAAGATGAATAAATAATCAACCAATTAACGTATCGATTTTGCCGGGAGGCAAGGCTCCGGATTTGATAAAACCTTGCAATTCATCGCAATGGTTATCTTTAAGGAATTGGAGTTGTGAAGCCGTTTCGACCCCTTCTGCGATCACACGCAAGCCAAGGTTTTGCGCAAGGTTAATGGCGGCGCGCGCAATAACTGCATCCTTAGCATTGAGATCGATTCCTTGAATAAATGATTTATCAATTTTAATCGTATTAACATCCAGTGTTTTGAGTCGTTCAAGTGAAGAAAATCCTGTGCCAAAATCGTCAATAGCCACTTTAACACCGAGTGATGTTAAGCTCTTAACGAATGATTGAACGTCAGTAATTTTCTGCATGATGGCTGTTTCAGTGATTTCAATTTCAATCATTTCTGCAGGAACATCATATTTTTTCAATAAATCTGTTAATAAAGATAAGAAATCATGGCCACTAGTACGTAATTGAAATGGAGATAAATTAATGGATAATATGAAATTTTTTAAATTTGGATGATGTCTTCGCCATAACGAGGCTTGTTTTATGGCTTCATCAAATATCCATTCACCAATTTGTGGCATGAGCCTTGAACGTTCGGCTACGGGAATAAAATCAGCGGGTGAAATTTTAATATGATTGTCTCTTTCCCAGCGAAGAAGTGCTTCGGCACCGGTTAATTCACCTGTTGCAACATCGTATTTTGGCTGATAATGCAAATACATTTCTTTTTTAGAAATAGCACGTTTTAAGCTATTGACAGTATTGACATAACGAACGTATTGATCGTTAATGTCCTTTCTAAAGTAACTGATTGTATTTTTACCTTTCTCTTTTGATTCGTGCAATGCTGCATCTGCAGATCTAAATAAATCTTCAGCTGAATCGGCCGTTAATGGGAAATTGGAAATACCAATGCTGCAAGTAAGATATATTTCTTCAATTCCATCTTTTAACTTAAATAATTCATTCATGGCGTACATGATTTTTTCTGCAACGCGACTTGCATTCATGGGGTCGATCGTTTGTGGTGCGATAACGGTAAAAGTATTTCCATCAATCCTTGCTAACATATCTGAACGACGAATCACTTGCTTGATGCGCTCAGCAACAAATTTAATCAGTTCATCGCCGATAGGATGTCCCAATGTATCATTAATATGTTTAAAGTCATCGATATCGATGACAAGTAAACCCAGCGTTTGGTTTAAACGTTCAACACGCGCCATTTCACGCTTCAGGATATCCATGAAATAATACCGATTCGGTAATCCGGTAAGACGGTCATGAAAAGTGATTTCTTTAAGTTGTGCTTTTTGTTCACCTATTTCAGTTTTGAGTGATTCTTCTTCAAGACAATGCCTGACGGTATTGCATAAAATATAAGGGGTTGTTTCATCTTTAATGAGAAAGTCGGTAATACCTTCATGCAAAGCATAGGCTGCAGCTTTAATACCACTTTTAGAAGTGACAACAATAATCGGTGGTACATTGTGTTTGTAATGTGACATCACGTGTTTGGAAAAATCAATGACGGACATGTCAGGTAAATCGTAGTTTAATAATATGCAATCAACGGGGTTTTTTTCGAGTGCTTGGATGGCTTCGCTGGCAGAGCTTGCTTCGATAAAATGAAAATTAAAATGGGAGCACAGCTCAGAATCGGCCGTGGATAACATATGATGGTAAAGCTCGCGGTCGGTTCGATCGTGGGCAACGAACAGGATTGTCTTATTTATATTATTTATTTCAGACATAACTTATTATTATACCTCAACTGCACCTAAGTTATAGACCTCATTTAGTTTAACTATAGCTTAAGTATATTGAATGTCGAATCCTTCCTTTCTTTTTAACTCATTGTTTCTTGTGTATAATCTGCGCAGGGGTATCTTTATGAAAATATTGACAATAATTGAAGGCTTTATTTTTCAGACACAGCGCTGGAAATTTATCCTAATGATGTTTGGACTGCTTATCGTGAAAACCGGGATTTGGTATATCCCTAATATAGATGCTACGCGAGCCATGGCGCAGAACCCATTTGTTAATCCATTTGAATCCCCCTTGGCGCATTATTTGTTTTGGTCATGGTTGGGTCCCTATTTAGGTTGGTTAATAGGTGCTACGGGTAAATGGAGTTATTTCCTGTTTCTTCTGGCTTTTTCATTGGCGTTTACTTTTATATACATAGCTATCGTATTTTCTAAGTTTTCGGATCGTGTTGCTCGGACATCAATTGTTCTGTTTATGTTGTTGCCTGCTTCAGCAACAGTTTATTTTTGGGTGGGATATGATTCTCTTCTTGTATTCTTGATGTTCTTGGCAATCGCGTTTACAAAGTATCGCATCCTGACATTTTTATTAGGTGTTGGAATAGGTATGCAGCATTTCGAGATGGGCCTTGTGTCGAGTGCTGCTTTGCTAGCGGCTATCCTACTTAACTTAAAATTTAAAGAAAATATAAATTATTCGATAGGTTCCGCGGTCGCATTATTAGCAGGTATTATTGCGGGAAAGCTCGCTTTAATGGGCATCTTTGCTTATTACGGTATTGAGCTTAACTCCGGTAGGACTTTCTATTTTGAAGAAAGATTTCAAGAATTTTTAAAACAATTTTTCTTTCATTCTCAATTGATGTGGTGGTCTATCCTGGGGGTGGGCTGGGTGGTTGCCTTAAAGTATACGGATCGAGGCTCCAAAACCATTCCCTTTTTTCTAGCACTTTTTGGATTATCTTTATTTCTATTTTTAGTAGCCGATCATACAAGAGTTGTCGCCATTATAACGTTTCCTCTTCTTGCAGTTTATTGGTTATTTAATGAAAGCTTTTTGAAAGGAATCTCAACAAAAGAGGCATCGGGCATATTTGTTCTCTGGGTATTAGTGCCTTTTACATGGGTTTGGGAAGGATTACCAAGATGGTCCTCTTTCCCCTATGATGTAGTCTACGGGCTACACAGGCTATTTGGTTGGTTTAGCGTTCCCGACAATTATCCAATGTGGCCATTTCAATGATGTGCGCCCGGAGAGATTCGAACTCCCGACCGCTCGGTTCGTAGCCGAGTACTCTATCCAGCTGAGCTACGGGCGCATTGTAGCAGAAGGGGTATTATGCCAGAAACAGGTGGGAAAACAAGCTAGTACTTACGCAAAACGTGCCTCGCTTGTTAAAAGGCTCCTCAACATGCTCACATACCCCTTAAGAAATTCAGTTATTACAGATTCGGTAATTACTGAATCGTAGATTGACGAATCGGTAATTACCATATAAACTTAGGGTCATTGGAGGGTATATGAGCTATGAGAATTATTTTCCTAGGGGGGTCGCCCAGGGAAGTGCTTTTTGTAACCGGGAAGTTGAGCGAGAAAGGCTGATCAAAAATCTCAGATTGAAAACACCCACGTTGATTATGTCCCCCAGGAGGTATGGAAAAACGAGTCTAGTGAGATATGCAGCAAAAGAGACCGATTTGCTTTTTGTAGAAACAGATCTTTTTGTGGCTGTCGATGCCAAACGCATTGAACATCAAATATTAATGGGTGTTAAGAAAATTATTACAGAATTTAGTTCATCCATAGAACAAACATTAAGTATTATTCGCGATTATTTTAAAAAGGCCAATGCGCAATGGACAGTCGGCACTCACGGGGTTAATGTCGTCATTATGCCGGGAGAAAAGGCTGATCCTGCGATGACTATCATGGAAGCATTGAGTGCTTTAGAAGATTTATTAAGCAAGAAAAATAAACAAGCCATATTTTTTTTAGATGAAGTTCAAACAATAGGTGAAGTGGCAGAAGGGCAGGGTATTGAAGGCGCAATAAGGCATGTTGCGCAGCAAGCACAACATCTAGCATTTGTATTTTCGGGTAGCAACCGGCATTTATTAGCCAACATGTTTTATGATAAAGCAAGACCTCTTTATAAATTGTGTGATCGGATTATTTTGGATAGAATAGATGAATTACATTATAAAAAACATCTTAACAATCTATCTCAAAAAAAGTGGAAGAAATTGTTTAATGACAATAATTTTGATACACTTTTTTCATTGACGCAGCGACATCCATTTTACATGAATAGTTTATGCGCCAAGCTTTGGCAGTCAGGCCTTAAAGATTTACCTACGGCTGATACCATTAAACAATGCTGGCATCAATTAGTGAGCGAAGAAAGACAGGAAATAGCGAAAGAGTTGTCCATGCTTAATTCTGCACAACGAAAAATTTTGCTTGCTATTGCACAAGGCAATAAGAAAAACCTAACAGGAAAGGATTTTTTGAAAAAAATCGATATGAATGGTTCTTATGTAACGGAGTCTTTAAAAATTCTGCAACAACGCGATTATGTTGAAAAACTAGAAAGTGAGGGGTATCGTCTTGTTGACCCCCTCGTATCAACTGCGTTACAGTTGTATTTTGATGATGAACCACATGATTAAACAACTATTTTTCGATTGGCGTTTTGTACGCTTTATTTTTACCGGCATGCTCAATACCGCCTTTGGATACGGCGTTTATGCGTTGGGCGTGTGGTTTGGGCTTTTCCCTGAAATGGCGCTTTTTTTGGCGTATGTCATTGGTGTTATCTTTAATTACCAAACCAATCGCTTTTTTGTGTTTCATGATAAGCAGGGTTCATTCTGGTTATTTGCCGGATCTTATATAATCCCTTATCTGTTTAATGCCGGGTTACTTTATATGGTGAATCGTTTGTTAAGCGATTCGCCTTATCTAGCGCAATTGATTTGTATACCGCCGACCGTTATTCTAACTTATCTTCTTCTGAAGTATGTTGCGTTTGGAAAGTTCGTGCAGCGATAGATTCAGCGATGCGCAAACCTTCTTCAACATCGCCATAGAATTCGAGTTTTCCTGCGTGCAACACAATGACTTTGTTGCAAATCGTACGTATGATACTATCATCATGACTGGCGACAATCACAATCTTAGAATTTTGAATGATCTTATTGAGCCGCTCATTCGCTTTTTTCTTAAAGTTTCGATCACCGACACCAACCACCTCATCTAATATAAGTATTTCAGGATCGATCGAAGTTGCCACTGCAAAAGCCAATCGTAATTGCATGCCGCTGGAATAAGTGCGAGAAGGCATAGACAAAAATTCACCCAATCCAGTAAAATCAGCGATCTCTTGATTACGTTCCGCAATTTCATGAAAGGTTAGCTGATTGAGAATGCCGCGAAGGGTGATATTTTCATTGCCAGAAGATTCCGGATCCAAGCCTAAGTGAATATTTAATAACGATGTGATTTTGCCATCGATTTGAATTTCACCAATCAGAGGTTCATAAATCCCTGTTAATAAACGAAGTAATGTACTTTTGCCGGAACCATTGGGGCCAATCAAACCAATCCTATCACCATGCTCAATGTGTAAATTAATATTTTCAAGTGCACGAATCGTCACAATGGAACTGTCTGAGAAACGAATCTTTCCACCCGTAGATAAACTAAGAATTTTCTTTTTCAGTGATCGGCTACTCGTTCCATAAATGGGAAAATCCAATGTGACATTTTTTAATATAATTTCAGCCATATTAAACCCAAAACGCAATACGATGGCGTGAGCGCCAAAGCAAAATAATTAAACATAAGGCGCCAATCGTCGTAAATGCAAAGAAATAAATATAGGTAAATAAACTCGGTATGGTGCCTGTTAGTGGTTCGCGTAATAAATTAATGACTTGATAAAAAGGGTTATATTCCGCAAAAAAACTAAAACGTTCGGGAAGCATAGATGGCATCCAGAGAACCGGCGTTAATAGGAAAAATATTTGAATAAAACTAATAATCACTTGTTTCACATCCTGAAAACGAGTTCCTAAAATGGCAAATAGATAAGCAAAAATAAAACCGGTGATGAATATTAAAATCAAGTTAAGCCAAAATACGAAAAAATTAACAAGGTCAAAGGGCATTTTGTAAAAAATAAGAATGGGTACTAAAGCAACTAAATTATGTAAAAAAATAATAATGTTACGTGTAATAACCCTTAACACATAAATGCTGTAGGGTAATTTTATTTCAAGAATAAAATTACGAGAAGCAAAAAAAGCTTCTGACCCCTCGTTAATGACATTAGCTATGAGCGTCCAAGAAATTAACCCAGCTGCTAGAAAAGGGTAGTAAGTAGATAAATCCATTTTAAACAGCTTGCCGTATAAGAAGCCCATTGAATAAATCATGATTGCCATACTGAGCGTAATCCAGAAAGGGCCAATGACAGAGCGACGGTAACGCAAGCGAATATCTTGCCAGCCTAGCAGGAGCCAAATCCGCCAGGATTGAATGCCTTCAATTAGGTCGCGAAGCGCCAAATCAAATAGGTTTTTGTTGAGTGTTTGTAACATGGGGTGGATTTTAGCATAAGGTTGAATTAAGTAGTGGCTTACTTTAAAATACGACCCTTGCTGCACCCCTTAATTCACTTAAAAAGTTAGTCATTTAACATGAATCAAAAGCTCAAGCCATTAATCGTTGATTTAGACGGAACCCTTATCCAAACAGATGTGTTTTTGGAATCCAGCATCATTTATATGCGTGGTCATATTTTGGGATTATTTTATTGGATCCTTTGGCTAGTTAAAAGTGGAAGGCCTGGCCTTAAGGCAGAGCTGGTTCAACGAGTTGAGATAGATGTTGAAACGCTGCCTTATAATCTAGCGGTACTCGAGCTTATTAAATCAGCACGCGAACAAGGTCGGGAGGTGGTATTAGCCACGGCAAGCCATAAACAGTATGCCGAACAAGTGGCGGCTCACTTGGGATTATTTGATAAGGTGCTAGCGACTGAAGGGAACATTAATCTTTCCGCCCGCAAAAAAAGAGATAAACTGGTTAGCCTCTATGGAGAAAAGGGGTTTGATTATGCAGGCAATGCCTATGCTGATATACCCGTGTGGGAAATGTCGAATCAATCCATTGTGGTTGATCCCCATCCCGGTGTTTTAAATGCTGCAAAACGTATTGGAAATGTCGGTCAAGTCATTGAAAGAAAAGAGCGCGGTTCATTAAAAGCATGGATAAAAGCATTACGGTTGCATCAATGGATTAAAAACTTTCTGATTCTTGTGCCATTATTGGCCAGCCACGAATTTACAGCAATGAATGTTTGGGTCATTGCGCCATTGGCATTTTTATTTTTTGGTTTATGCTCATCCAGTGTTTACATGCTGAATGATATTTTAGATATTCAAGACGATCGCAAGCATCCAACCAAATGCAAACGTGCATTTGCTAGCGGTCAACTTTCTATTGAATCAGGATTATTAGTATTCCCTTTGTTATTGTTAGCTGCTTTTATAGGTTCATATTTTCTTCTTCGTTGGGAATTTGTTTTAGTGTTAGCTTGTTATTATGCATTAACGTTATTGTATTCATTTAGCTTTAAACGCGTGGTAGTTTTAGATGTGATTGTTCTTGGAGCGTTATACACATTGAGAATTATTGCAGGTTCCTTTGCATTCGATGTGAAATTAACTTTCTGGATGTTGGCTTTTTCCATGTTTATATTTTTAAGTCTTGCATTGGTGAAACGTTATTCTGAATTACTCGAAGTTAAACAACAAGGCAAAAAAGATAAAGCACACGGAAGAGGTTATTTTACGAGCGATTTGGAAATGATAGCTGCATTAGGAGCCGCCGCCGGTTATTTATCGGTGATGGTATTGGCACTTTATACGCAAGATGCAGCAACCGTTAAACTTTATAGTCGTCCTGAAATTATTTGGTTTTCTTGTCCCGTATTATTATTTTGGATATCTCGGATCTGGGTGATTGCACATCGAGGATTAATGCACGAAGACCCGGTGGTATTTGCTATTAAAGATCGTGTTAGCGTATTGGCTGGTGTGATTTTTATCATTATATTTGGATGCGCTGTATGAGCGGTAATTATTTGAGTTCATGGGGACGATACCCCAAGACAGAACAAATTGGATATGATTGTTCGTGGCAAAGTGATCTTAAAAAAACGGCTGATCGTTTAGTGCGTAGTAATGAAAATACGCTTGTATATGGTAATGGTCGCAGTTATGGCGATAGTTGTTTAAGCGCTAGCGGGCATGTGTTGCATACACGTTTCTTAAATAAGTTTATTTCTGTGAGTTGGGAAACCGGTATTATTGTTGCGGAATCTGGCGTAACGC
The DNA here is from genome assembly GCA_964443025.1 of uncultured Gammaproteobacteria bacterium. Lineage (GTDB taxonomy): Bacteria > Pseudomonadota > Gammaproteobacteria > JABCZS01 > JABCZS01 > JAJFKJ01. Next base: position 25,816 of record CAYUEL010000009.1, read on the forward strand.
TCGAAGATATTTTAAAATTGTCGATTCCCAAGGGCTGGTTTTTGCCGGTAACACCAGGAACCAAATACGTTACATTAGGCGGTGCCGTTGCCAATGATGTGCATGGAAAAAATCATCATGTGCGTGGTACGTTTGGAAGGCATGTTAAACAATTTGGATTGTTGTGCTCTTCACATGAAACTGAAATAACTTGTTCACTGGATGAAAATAGTGAATTGTTTAAAGCAACTATTGGTGGATTAGGTTTAACAGGAATTATTACTTGGGTTGAATTGCAACTCATGCCTATTAAATCAAGCCATGTGAATGTCACTTATCAGCGCTTTAATAATCTCTCGGAATTTTTTGCGTTATCTGATGAATTAGATCATCAACATGAATATGCAGTGTCTTGGATTGATTGTGTTGCCAAAGGAAACGCATTGGGGCGTGGGATTTACGCGGTAGGAAATCATGCTCTTGAAGGACCATTAAGCACTCAGGAAAAGAAAAAAATAACCGTTCCTTTTTCGCCGTCGTTTTCATTAATCAATAAAGCTAGTTTAAAATTATTTAATCAATTTTATTATTCTCGATGCCCATTTGAGCGACATAAAAAACTAGAAAGTTATGATGAGTTTTTTTATCCACTCGATGGGATATTAAATTGGAATCGCATTTATGGAAGTCGCGGGTTTCAGCAGTTTCAATGCATTGTTCCGAACCAAGATGCAGAAAGAACAATCGATGCACTTTTGAAAACTATTGCGAAAAAACAAATGGGTTCGTTCTTGGCAGTATTAAAACGTTGCGGTGATCTTACATCACCCGGGCTATTATCTTTCCCAATGCCAGGAATTTCATTGGCATTAGATTTTCCGCAAACTAATGCGTTATCAGAATTGTTTAATGAATTAGACAATATTGTTGCAGAAGCAGGCGGTCGATTATATCCAGCCAAAGATGCCCATATGAGCGCGCAACATTTTAAGCAATTTTATCCGCAATGGGAAACGTTAGAAAAATACCGTGACCCAGCATTATGTTCACAATTTTGGAAGAGGGTGACTTTGTCATGAAAAACATTTTAATTATTGGCGCAACATCGGCCATTGCAACCGCGTGGGCACGTAATTGGGCAGATAAAAACGCATCGTTCTTTTTGGTGGGAAGAAGTGAAGAAAAGCTAAATGCTGTTGCTGCCGATTTAAATGCACGGGGTGCAGGTAAAACGCAAACGTATGCACTCGATCTTAATCGTATTGAACAGCATGAAGCGATGTTAAATAAATGTTTAAGCGGCATGAATACAATTGACATCGCAATGATCGCTTATGGAACATTGCCTAATCAAAAAAGCAGCGAAGAAAACGCAGATTATGCAGTGAAAGAATTTACCAATAATGCAACCAGCACGATTGCGTTGTTAACTCAGCTTGCAAATAGCATGGAAAAACAAAAGTCAGGAACCATTGCTGTGATTTCATCTGTTGCAGGAGATCGAGGTCGACCCTCTAATTATTTATACGGTTCTGCAAAAGCAGCGGTTACCACATTTTGTTCAGGTTTAAGGGCGCGGCTTTCTAAAAATAATGTGCACCTTGTTACGATTAAACCTGGATTTATCGATACCCCCATGACGCAAGGAATGAAGTTCCCTGGCATTTTAATTAGCAGCCCGGAAAAAGCAGCCGCTTGCATCGACAAAGCCATTACTGCTAATAAAAATGAAGTGTACGTGCCCCGATTTTGGGAGGGAATTATGTTGGTTATTAAATATATTCCTGAAAAAGTGTTTAAAAAGATGACGTTATGAGCAATTATCAAAAAATCACCCTATTTGGCTTTATGCTTATTTCATTGGGTTTTATAGTGATAGGCACTATCGGCGCATTTGCTAATTATACAGGACTCCCATTTTGGGATTCATGGGGACCTACCGGAATTAGTATTGCAAATGAGACAGGTTGGTTATCTACTTTTTGGAGCCAGCATAACGAACATCGACCTGTTATAACAAAAATGTTGTATTGGAGTACCGAAACATTCTTCAATGGACAGTTGTGGGTTTTAATTGTTATTAATCTTCTTTTGACATTTTCAATTGCAGTTACATTAATTTTTTATTTGCACGAACAGACGCGCAGCGAAAGTGATCGCTTTTGTAAAGTAATTATAAGTTTAGTTTTTATGGCTTGGATGTTTTCCTGGATACAAAAAGAAAATCTTAGTTGGGAATTTCAAAGCCAATTTTATTTAGTTTTTCTAATCCCACTCATTGCATTTTATTGTTTATATAAGTCTTGTGAAAATACAACTTATTTTATTTTGTCTTGCGTGTTGGGCGTGATATGCGTTGGAACGATGGCTAATGGTATTTTGGCATTACCTTTAATGGTGGGATACGCATTTTTAAACAAAATGTCTTATCAAAAAAAAGGAATATTATTGTTTTTGGCCATTTTGTGTTTATGGGCTTATTTAGGTGATTTTGAGAAAGCCGGGGGTCACGAAAGTTTCTTTAATACCCTTTTAGAGCATCCTATTGATTCAATAAGATATGTACTTAGATATATGGGTGGGCCTTTTTATTATGTTTTTGATAAGAGCCTCTGGGTGACTGAAACGGCGGGATTTATTTATTGTTTGTTAGCGGCATATGCATTTTTTCATCTATTGCAAAATAAATCTAAAAATTCTTTTGAATACATTGTATTTATGGGCATAGTTTATATTTTAACAACAGCCATCATTACAGCGGGAGGCCGTTTAGTATTTGGATTCGATCTTATTTCATCGAGATACCAAACTCCCGCTGTTATAGCATGGTCATTATTAATTATTTTTTACGCCCCTAGCATTATACATTTCTTTAAAAAACGACCTATTATATTAGCCATAATATGTTTTGTCATTCTAGCGGGAATGATTCCTTATCAGCTTAAAGCATTAAAATCAAAAAACGGAATAATGTATCATCATTATTTTTCGATATTAGGATTAGAGCTTCAAGCAGATGATGAATTTCAAGTTAAAAAAATATCTCCCGATCTTGCCTTCGCTGAGCCTAAGTATGAAATATTAAGAGAGCATAACTTGGGTGTTTATAGAAATCCATTAATAGTGGGCTCAAGAGAGCTGATAGGAAAAAGCAATATTAATGAAGCGCTTTATGAATGCGTGGGTAGTATAGAAAAAATAAAAAAAATTAAAGGCGCGCAAGGTGATTATGTTCGGGTTTTCGGATTTGTAGATTTAAAAAATGAAAGCCCTCGCATTAATAAGATATTTTTAATAGATGAGAATAGCATTATTGTAGGAATGGGCCTCGCACGGAATAGAAGAACTCCTGGTGGCTCCGCTGAATTCATGGCTTATTTGCTTAAGGATAAAATCAATAGTCACATAAAGCTTATAGCAAGCGAAAAAACTTGCATCACTGATGAAGAAGGTGAATAGTAATGGCGGGAAGTATGGGTATAAATAACATTACGAGAATTAGCGAATCTACGCTAAAGCATCTCTTGATATTTATTTCGATACCTTTAGCTGTTATACCATTTAATCCTCATATTGCAGGTATAGGCCATGATGCTTCTTGGGTTAC
>CAYUEL010000010.1:0-28050 GCA_964443025.1 uncultured Gammaproteobacteria bacterium
CCAGATCTCCCTTGCGTCCGAGATAGTAGGCGCGGCGGATCATCTTGTGGACGCTCTGGTCTTGCTGGAATTGGAAGACAAGTACAGAATGCAAGTACATAGTGCGATTGTGGAAGCCATTGTTTAATTTTATTTTTTAAAATGGGTGGCTCATTTCCATGGCCCTTGCCATGAATGATAATGACACAACGTAAACCTTGGCTACTGGATTGTTGCAAAAAATCAGCAACTACTTCGCGCGCTTCCTCCACCGTTAATTTATGTAAATCCAATCCATTTTCAATTGCGAATTGCCCTTTTTGCAATTGCTTGCGAACTTTATAAGGCAACGTTTGGTTAAAGAAGGCCAGCTTATCATCCATTGAAACAGCGGTATCTTCTTGTACATCACGGTAATGTTCTATTGGGCCCGTTTCATCTTGAAATGAAGATTCATCATCCGATTCTTTCGGCTTTTTATATTTAATTTTTTCTACAGCTTTACGAAAAAGTTCTTTATCTTCATCACTAATGGACATGATGGTCTTCGCAGCCACACTCTTCCATTGCTGATTCAACAGCATCCAATAAGTTAGATTTTGTTTTTTCAGCAATGGCTTTAGGATCACTATTTGTTTTGTGTGCAATATACATAACAATATTGAACAAAATAGCTTCCGTGGCGTGCATCATTACATAAAGTCTTTCTTCTTCAGGAATATCAGGATTATTTTTAACTTTTTCGTCGATGAATGTTAATGTTTCCATGGCTAATGCATTGAGGGCTGCTTCAACTTTGAATGCCGCCTCTTCCTGTTCTATTGCCTTACTTTTATGTTCATGTTTATCTTTAGGCTTATCTTTTTGTTTATCTTTTTTACTCATGGCAACTCTCCTCGTTTAAGATTCCTGTAAATTTTCCCATTCTTCAAGTTTTTCGTCAATGCGTTTTTCAACAGATTCACGTTCACTTTGCAATGCTTGAATATCTGATTTATTTGTATTGTGATAAAAATCAGGTGCAGCCATTTGCTCGTCAATCAACAAAAGTTCCTGCTCCAACTCGGTAATTTCTTTTTGCAACTTAGATTCTGCCTTACCTATACTTCCTTGTCTAGCGGGTTTCTCCAATTTTTCTGCTTGTTCTTTCGCCGCTTTTTTATTGCGATCGAGGTAATCTTCGCCCGCGGCATCGAGATACTCATCGTATGTTTGAGTCACATCTTGTAAACCTTCTGGAGTCAATACAATAATGCGCGTTGCTATTCTACGCACAAAATCACGATCATGACTTACAAATAACACTGTTCCTTGAAACTTAGTCAACGCGTCGGCTAATGCAGCAACTGATTCTAAGTCTAAATGGTTGGTGGGCTCATCCAGTATTAAAACATTAGGTTGTGAAATCATTAAATTCGCTGCTAATAAGCGTGCACCTTCGCCACCTGATAATTGTGATACTTTTTTCTTAACATCATCACCGCTGAATAACATTTGTCCTAAATAACTACGCACATTCATACGCTGATCTGCCGGCGAACGTTCTTCCAGCCAGCTTAATACGGTTTGATCGTCCGCCAACTGTTCATGATGATCTTGCGCAAAATATCCCTTGTAAACCTCATGACCCCATGTGTATTCACCACTGGTTGCGGGCAATTGATCTAAAATAATTTTTATAATTGTTGATTTACCCATTCCATTAGCACCGATAACCGCTATTTTTTCGCCACGAAATACCTCAAAACTCACGTTCTTTAAAACCTGAAGTTCGCCAAAGGTTTTGTTCATGTCTTTTACTTTCAATACAGATTTTCCTGATGGGCGAATCTGTTGAAACTTAAAGAACGGCGCACGACGGTTGGATGTTTTAATGTCGGTTAATTCAATACGTTCAATTTGTTTTTGCTTTGATTTCGCTTGCCTTGCTTTTGAATTCTTTGCACCAAATTTTTCCACGAATACTTTTAACTGAGCAATCTTTGCTTCTTGCAATGATCGTGAATGCTTACTCTGTTCTTCAACCTGCGCTTTAGTTAATGTAAACGCATCGTAATTACCTGTATAAGGAATGATAGTTCCATAATCAATATCTAAAATATGTGTTGCGACTGAATTCAGAAAATGCTTGTCGTGCGATATGAATAATAAAATACCTTCAAATTCATAAATCAAATATTGCTCAAGCCAATGTATTGAAGTGATATCCAAGTGGTTTGTAGGCTCATCGAGTAACAATAAATCTGGTTGTTGAAATAATACTTGCGCCAATAACACGCGCAATTTGAAACCACCCGATAAAGCCTTCATTGGACCTTGGTGTTTTCCTTGTACGATACCCAAACCGGATAATAATGTGGCTGCAAAACTTTCCGCTTCATAACCATTATTGGCTGCAACAATTTCTTCTAATTCGCCGAGTTTAATACCATCTTCCTCGGTAAAATCTTCTTTGCTAAAAAGAACTTCTTTCTGTTGCATTGCATCCCAGAGTGCGGGCTTTCCTGCCAACACCACATCAATCACTCGCCAATCTTCATATTGGAAATGATCTTGTTTGAGCATGCCAATTTGTGTGTCTTGCGGATAGGTTACCTCACCCTCAGAAGAGCTATCTAAGCCTGCTAATGCCGCAAGCAGGGTCGATTTCCCCGCACCGTTTTTGCCGGTAATCCCAAAGCGTTGGGTAGGACGACACTGAAAATCCGCATCTTCATAAAGAACCTGCGAACCAAAGCGCATCGATAGTTTGCTAACACTTAACATGGGCGCATTCTAACTTATTTTGCCTTGAAAGAAAATGTTTTCGCCCATGTTACGGTATAATGGCCCCCTTATGGCAAAGATCTTATTAAATCCGGAGCAGCAGGCGGCAGTTTCTTACCAAACCGGGCCATTGCTGGTATTGGCAGGGGCTGGCAGCGGTAAAACCGGGGTGATTACCCATAAGATCTCCCATTTATTGGCCAGCGGTTTAAAGCCTCAACAAATCATTGCCGTCACGTTTACCAATAAAGCTGCCTTAGAAATGAAGCGACGGGTTGCAAAACTGGCAGGATCTTCCAACATACAAGGCTTACAAGTATCGACGTTTCATGCATTAGGACTGCGTTTTATTCGCGAACATGCGCGAGACTTGCAACGTAAATCGCAATTCACCATCTTAGACCCTGAAGATAGTTTAAATATCTTGCGTGATATTGCAGGGAAATCAGCGATTGATTTGGAAAAAGCTAAGTTCTTTCAAAACCAAGTAAGTAAATGGAAGAGTAATTTGTTGAGTTATGATGATGCAATTAAATCTGCTGAAAATGATTGGCAACGACAAGCATCTGTATTATACGAACCTTACGATAATGCGTTGCGTGCTTATAACAGCGTAGATTTCGATGATTTAATTCGAATGCCCATATTACTGATGCGAAATAATCAAACCATACATGAACTTTGGCAGAATCGTGTTCGGCATTTATTGGTGGATGAATATCAAGATACAAATATTGCACAATATGCTTGGGTAAAAATGCTGACGGGAAATCTGGGTCATTTTACGGTGGTAGGTGATGATGATCAATCGATTTACGCTTGGCGTGGAGCGCGCGCAGATAACCTAGCAAAATTACAAGAAGATTACCCTCGATTAAAGGTTATTAAATTAGAACAAAACTACCGATCCACACAAACTATTTTATCTTCAGCGAATGCATTGATTTCTAATAACTCGCATTTATTCGAAAAAAAATTGTGGAGCCGTATGGGTTATGGCGATAAGGTTCGTATCTTAAATTGTCACAATGAAGAAGATGAAGCGCAACAAGTGGTGATGAATATCATGCAACATCAACGTCGCAATGGATTACCTTTTCATCATTATGCTATTTTATATCGAAGTAATTTTCAATCACGTCCTTTTGAAAAAGTATTACGGGAATATCAAACACCCTACACTATTACAGGCGGACAATCATTTTTTGCACGCACAGAAATTAAAGATATCATGGCGTATTTGCGATTACTGATTAACCCTGATGATGATGCTGCATTTTTGCGTATCGTCAACACCCCCAAGCGAGAAATTGGTCCATCGACATTAGAAAAATTAGGCACATATGCACAACAGCGAGGATTAAATTTATTACCTGCTAGTTTTGAAATTGGTTTAAGTGCGCTTATTCCCGAGCGCAGCCTTCATGCATTACAACGTTTCACCCGTTGGATCATTGAATTGGGCGATCATGCGCAGCGCGGCGACGCATTGGCCAATATCAAAACCATGATCGCCGATATCGGTTACGAAACTTATTTATACGATACACAATCAACACCCAAGCTCGCACAAAAACGGATGGAAAATGTGTGGGAATTGTTAAATTGGCTTGCACGTTTACTGGAAGACGATGAACGTCCTACACTTGCAGACGTCATTGGTAAATTATGTTTATTTGATATGCTCGAACAAAAAGAAGAAGAAACACTGAATGCAGTTCAATTGATGACACTGCATGCAGCAAAAGGTCTGGAGTTCCCACACGTTTATCTAGTCGGCGTGGAAGAGAAATTGTTACCCCATTACAACAGCATCGAAGAAGATAACATTGAAGAAGAACGTCGGTTAACCTATGTAGGTATCACGCGCGCGCAACAGGCATTAGCTTGCAGCTTTTGTCAAAAGCGTATGCGTCATGGTGAAGAAATTACTCCCGAACCCAGTCGATTTTTAAATGAATTGCCCGCGGATTGCTTAGATTGGCCCGGAAAAATTGAAAAGACTGAGGCTGAGAAAAAACAAAGCGCACAATCTCATCTGGATGCATTGAGAGGGTTATTAAAGTAATGTGTCATTGCACTTGATCGATCATGTAATGGACCGCTGCTGCAATCTCATCATCACTGCAACTTGGGCACATACCCTTCGCAGGCATCGTACCAATCCCACTAATGGCATGTTTTACCAGCGTATCGGTACCCTGGGCAAGTCTAGGCGACCAGGCTGCCTTCGCTCCTAGTTTAGGCGAACCAGCAGTTCCCGTATCGTGACAGAAAGCACAACTCGCTTCGTATCGTTGTTTAGGGCTCATGGCGGCCGAAACGGCGGTCGCCCGTAATGATTCCCCTGCAACATTGACTTCACCTATGGGACGTGTATTTGCATCAATAAATTGCTGGTGCGTAACGGCGGCCTGAGCCTGTGCTTGCGCTTCTCCTGCACCAAAAAGGCAAATAGCCCCGCTGATGAGTGCCATTTTTAACCAGTCGTAAATCACATTGCCCTCACTGAATCGAATACATCACTAGGAATAATGTCGGCGCTAGTATAACCTGAAACAGTATCTGAATCTACTGGAAATGGGAGTTTGGCGCGCCCGAGAGGATTCGAACCTCCGACCTTTGGCTTCGGAAACCAACACTCTATCCAACTGAGCTACGGGCGCACTCATGTTATGATACGCAAGAGAAGAGAAACTGTCTATTAACGATAGAATAACGGCCAAACGACGACTCGTATCAATTCGCTAGGTCGTGTCCCTAAAGCGCTAATCCAAGACGGAGTACATTAGACTTCTTTCGAAACTCGCTGTGGCAGTAAAGTGCAAGGAGACCCGGAGCACAGAACCGGAGTGTACACGCAGTACATGAGGATTCGAGCACCGCGGCGACGCAGCAGTTTGTTGCCACAGTTAGAGTTTCGAAAGAAGTCTAATGATTAAGGTTGAGGAGCCGTACTCGGTGCTACATCCTGACCATTCTTCTGCTCATCGCCCAGCTTGTAGATATCATCCTCGCCGTGATCAATGCCTGTGGTAACATCATCGAACTGAAGTTCTTGTGTCCCTTTAGTAAATGACTCTTTATCAACCAAGTAATTCACTATTTCCACAACACGATCAATACCGCCCGCTGTTTGTACATCCACTAGGTATTTCCCATTAAGTATAAACGCAGGAATAGCTTGAACATTGTAGGCTGCTCGTAAATTTTCACTTTGTTTTAATTTTCGACGAACATCAAAGCTATCGTAATATTCATTAAATTGCTCACGCGTAACCCCGCCTTCTGTAATGAAAAACTCTTCAAGCTCTTCTTTAGTAGTAAAGCGTTTTCCTTCTTGATGTACTGCACGAAATAAACGGGGATGAACGGTTTCTAATACCCCTAAAGCTTCGGCAATATAAAATGCGCGCGCTAGGTTTTCCCAACCAGGATGATTCCATACCACAGGCACATCAACAAATGCGGTCAGTTGTAATTCTTTGTGTTGACGATGCCACTCTTCAACCGCAGGTTCCATGCGATAACAAACGGGGCAACCGTAACTGAAAAAACTCAATATCTCAATTTTGCCAGGATGCGATTCTAACGACGCTTGCGCTGTGACATTTTGTACATAAGTTTCAGGTAAGACAATATAATCTTTACCTGCTTTAAATGGTTCATTTTCAGTATCAACGACTGGAGCTTCTTGCGCCCAAAGTGTGACAGTGAAAAATAAAAGAAGAAAGCCCATCCAAAAACGTTGCACCATATCCCTCCTAATCTTCTAGTGTAGACCTTGAATATAACTTGCAACAGCTTCCATATCTTCGGTTGTCATATGATGAACAACGCTGTGCATGATGTCATTGGTGCCCCCACCGCGAGTCCCTTCTTTAAAGGCTTTCAACTGACTCGCAAGGTAAGTTGCATTTTGTCCAGATAATTTTGGAAAGTTCGCCAATTCATTCCCTTCGCCTTGAGGTCCATGACATCCAATACAGGCTGGCACTTCTTCAGAAACAATCCCGCCACGATAGACTCTTTCACCCCAAGCCACTAATTCAGGATCCGCTTGCCCAACAGCCACGGGTTGTTCTGCATAGTAAGCAGCTAAATCAGCGAGATCTTCATCGGAAAGTGAAGCAACCATACCTGACATAATAGGATTCGCTCTTCCTTGGCCAGGCACACCTGATGCTGCTTCTTTGTATTCCAGCAACTCTTCAAGCAAGAAAGTTTCGTATTGACCACCAATGTTAGGAATATCAGGGGTAATACCCTTCCCATCCAAACCGTGACACGCAACACATGTCGTGGTTTTAGTTTTACCACGTTCAGCACTAGCTTGTGCTTGCAGATTTTTAAGTTCTTCAATAGGAATATCATCCGCATAGGCCACACTGAGAGCGACCCACCCCAAGAAAACCAGTAAAATACGACTGACTTTGTTCACATTGCCTCCAAGGCGTTCTTTTCTATTTTGGCGCATTTTACCCTATTTCCCCCAATTTGGGTATGCTTTGGGTGAATGTGGTATTGTAGCACTCCTGATATGGATTTTTAAGGAATCATCATGGATTTGAACAGGAAACACGTGGTTTTTAAAGGTAAAATCGTTATTGTAGGCTTTGGGAGCATTGGTCAGGGCGTGCTGCCGCTTATTTTGCGTCATATTGATCTGGGACCTGAGCAAATCACCATTGTAACCGCTGATCATCGCGGGCATGAAGAAGCCTTATTGTATGGAATTAGTTTCGTGGTAAATGCTTTGACAGAAGAAAACTACGATACAGTACTTGGGAGTTTATTAAGCCCAGGGGATTTTTTACTGAATGTATCGGTCGAAGTATCGAGTATTGCATTGATGGAATTGTGTCATGAATTGGGAGTGATGTATTTGGACACCTGTATTGAACCATGGCCTGGTGGATATACTGATCCTTCCCTAGATTTATCGGCACGAAGTAATTATGCGATGCGTGAAAAGGTGCTAGCACTACGTGAACGTTTAAAAAAAGGTCCGACAGCCATTCCTGCGCATGGCGCTAATCCAGGATTAGTGTCACATTGGGTAAAGCAAGCAATGATGACGATTGCGACAGATAGTGGGCTGTCGACAAGCACGCCCAAATCACGCGAAGCATGGGCGCAACTAGCAAAAGATTTAGGCATTAAGGTCATTCATTGCGCAGAACGAGACACACAAGTTGCTGCTGTGCCCAAACGTGCCAGTGAATTTGTAAACACATGGTCGGTGGATGGGTTCATCAGCGAAGGTTGTCAACCTGCAGAATTAGGTTGGGGTTCGCATGAAAAACATTTTCCTGAAGATGGTTCCCGACATGAATTTGGTTGTGATGCCGCTATTTATTTAGAGCGTCCAGGAATATTAACACGCGTACGATCTTGGACTCCGTTAGAAGGTCCATTTCATGGTTTTCTGATTACACATGGAGAATCTATTTCGATTGCAGATTATTTCACAGTGAAAGAGAACGATAAAATAATATATCGCCCAACGGTACATTATGCATACCATCCTTGCGATGCAGCAGTACTGTCGATCCATGAAATGGCCGGGAAAAATTTAGAAGTGCAAGATACGCGGCACGTATGGGTCAGTGAGATTGTCGAAGGCATTGACGAGTTGGGTGGTTTATTAATGGGTCATGCGTTTGGAGCTTATTGGTATGGATCACAATTATCCGTTCATGAAGCAAGAAAATTAGCACCGTTTAATAATGCTACCAGTTTGCAAGTCGCCGCAGGAATATTAGGTGCGATGGTATTGGCGATGAAAAATCCGTTTAAAGGAATTTTAGATCCCGATGAATTGCCTTATGAAACTGTGTTGGAGGTTGCAAAACCCTATCTAGGTCGCATGGTGGGTGCGTACACAGAGTGGACGCCCTTACAGGCTCGCAGTTGTTTATTTCAAGAGCCAGTCGATGCCAGCGATCCATGGCAATTTAAAAATTTTAGAGTCACGTAGGAGAAAAAATAAAATGAGTCGCGCCCCGTATCAACAAGCTAAATTTGTTAAAAGCGTTGCAAGCCTAGAGGGTTTGCCCGAGGATACTGGTTATGAAGTGGCTTTTGTGGGTCGTTCCAATTCAGGAAAATCAACAGCAATTAACATAATATGCGGACAAACCAATTTGCCTCGCACATCCAACCCACCCGGACGTACACAATTAATTAACGTTTTTACATTAGGGGATGATCAAGAACGTCGCATCATGGATTTGCCAGGTTATGGTTTTGCGAAAGCCCCTCGCGAAGTACAAGAGCAATGGCAAAATTTAATCGATGCGTATTTGCAACAACGTACATGCTTAAAAGGTTTGGTGTTGCTCATGGATATTCGCCATCCGTTGCAAGAAATCGATGACACATTATTACGATGGACAACGCATTGTAATATTCGTGTGTTGGTTTTATTATCCAAAGCCGATAAGTTGAGATTTGGTGCTGCAAAAACTACCTTATTGAATGTACGCAAGAACCTTCCTGAAAATGCAGAAGTTATGTTATTTTCCGCCCTCAAAAAACAAGGCATTGAAGAAGCGCAAAATATTCTGGATGACTGGTTGGGGATTTAGATTTAGGAGTTTATTATGCCGCATATGATTATTGAATACACTGGAAACATTAATATCACACAACCCGTTGCCGATTTATTTGAAAAATTACATTTAATTTTAGAAAAAATGTTACCCACAGAGCTCGCGAGTTGTAAAAGTCGAGCAGTCGAACGACCTGAGTTTTTCGTAGGTAATGGTGATAAAAAGAATGCTTTCGTGCATATTGATTTACAAGTTATGTCTGGAAGAACAGAAGATACGCTCAATAAAGTAGGTGAAGCTGTTTTAGAGACAGTTCGAATATTTTTCAAAGACGCTGCGAATGAACTCAATCTACAAATAACGCTTAAACTGTAGGAAGTTAATAGGCTTTGTTTTGGGGTTTAGGCATAAGAAAAGCCCTGCGAATCTGGGGGGACGCTCAGGACCAATAAGCCCAGCTAGGCTGGGCGAGTAAATGACTATGGGAGATAGTCATCCACCTATTATATTAGACCCATAAATTTTGCTTTAGTTTTGATTAATTTTTCTTATATTTTTCAATCGATTAGTTGTTTCTAATGCGCCTCATCCCAGTTGTCGCCAATGCCGGCTTCCGCTTTGACAGGTACTTTGAGCGGATAGGCATTATTCATCAGATCTTCCAATTTTTTAGCGATCTGTTGTGCTTGTTCAGACTTCACCTCAAATACCAATTCATCATGTACTTGCATGATCATTTTTGCATCTGTCTTTGATTCCTTGAGCCATTGGGAAACATCTAACATTGCTTGTTTAATGATATCAGCTGCCGTTCCTTGCATCGGCGCATTGATGGCGGTACGTTCGGCAGCCATTTTATAAGCATGGTTTTTCGAATTGATATCAGGTAAATAAAGTCTTCGGCCTCGCAATGTTTCAACATACCCTGTTTTTTCTGCATGTTTTCGCGTGCTTTCCATATAAAATTTCACGCCTGGGTAACGCTGAAAATAAACGTCCATGTAATGTTGCGCCTCTTCACGTGATGAACCGATTTGTTTTGCCAAACCAAATGCACTCATGCCATAAATCAACCCGAAGTTAATGGCTTTCGCGCGTCGACGTTGATCAGCTGTTACATCATCAAACTTTACGCCAAATACTTCTGCGGCTGTTGCTTTATGAATATCATGATCATCATGAAACGCTGCTTGTAAATTTCTATCGCCGGATAAATGCGCCATGATACGTAATTCAATTTGCGAATAATCGATGGCGACAATTTTATAACCCCTGGGCGCAACAAATGCTTTACGAATGGCACGACCCGCATCCGTACGAATAGGAATATTTTGCAAGTTTGGATCAGACGATGATAAACGTCCCGTTGCCGTGATAGTTTGATTGTAAGACGTATGAACACGTCCGGTAATGGGATTAACTTGTTGAGGTAATTTATCTGTGTAAGTAGATTTTAATTTGCTTAAGCTTCGGTATTCTAATATCCACCCAGGAAACGGATAAGTCAATGCCAGTTCCTGCAAAACGGATTCACCGGTGGAAGGTTGCCCCGTCGGTGTTTTACTGACAACTGGAAATCCCATTTTATCAAATAGAATTTGTTGTAATTGCTTAGGCGAATCTATATTAAAACTTTCGCCGGTTTCTTTGAATATTTTATCTTGAATGGTATTAATGCGTTTTCCCAATACTTCACTTTGCTTCGACAATTCATTGCCATCAATCAGCACGCCGTAATATTCCATATCAGCTAACACAGATACTAATGGCATTTCTAATGTATTAAATAAATCCGTTGGACCAGGCTTTTCTTGCAATTTAGGCCATAATACTTGATGGATGCGCAACGTATAATCTGCATCTTCGGCGGAATATTCTGTGGCTTTATCGAGTTTAACTTGATCAAATGTGATTTGCTTTTGACCTTTTCCTGCAACATCAGAAAACTCTATCATGCGATGATTACAATATGTTTCTGCTAATGTACTTAAATCATGCCGATGTGCAATGCTATTATTCATATAGGATTCCAGCATCGTATCGAATGTAATACCCTGTAATTCAACACCATGGTTTCGCAACACCATCAAATCATATTTAATATTTTGACCAATTTTTTTAATGTTCCTATCTTCTAGAATAGGTTTTAAATATTTCCATACGATTTCTTCGGTAAGTTGTTTTGGAACATCTTCATATCTGTGTCCAAATGGAACATACGCCGCGTGCCCCGATGATATCGACAATGAAATACCAACGACACGTGCTGATCGCGCATCAAGACTGGTGGTTTCTGTATCGACGGACACTTGTTTTTCTGATTTAATCGCATCGGCCCACTTTTCTAACATTTGCTCGTTAGTAATACATTGATAGCTTTGCTGAGATTCTATTTCTGGATCTGCCATATCCGCTGGCGGTGAATCCATATCATCTTTTTCTTCTAACTCTCGTTCCCAACTTTTAAATGAAAGCTTTGAAAATAATTCGCGCAACTGTTTATGATCAGGTGTTTGTCGATTCAGTTTTTCTGGAGTAAAAGGTAAATCAACATCGCATCTGATTGTCACCAATGTTTTTGAAAGCGGTAATGCAGTTAAAGCCTCACGGAGATTATCCCCAATTTTCCCTTTGAACTGATTCGCGTTGGCAATAATGTTATCGAGTGTTCCGTATTCATTCAGCCATTTGACCGCTGTTTTAGGACCCACTTTGGGGACGCCTGGAACATTATCCACGCTATCACCCATCAGCGCTAAATAATCGATGATTTGATCGGCACGCACACCAAATTTTTCAACAACGCCTGATTCATTCATGCGCGTATTATTCATGGTATTGACTAATTCGATATTAGGATCGACTAATTGCGCCATGTCTTTATCGCCGGTGGAAATCAACACACGAAGCCCGTGTGATTCTGCTTGTTTTGCAAGCGTACCAATCACATCATCCGCTTCAACACCTTCGATTACCAATAAAGGTAATCCCATGGCTTTGACGATTGCTTGCAAGGGTTCCACTTGGGGTCGCAAATCTTCTGGCATCGGCGGACGATGCGCTTTGTATTCAGGGTAAATATCATGACGAAAATTTTTTCCTTTAGCATCAAAAATAACCGCAATATGATCAGGATTTTCATCTTTTAGCAGGCGCCGTAGCATATTTACAACGCCGTAAATAGCCCCCGTCGGCGCGCCATCCGTGTTTGTGAGCGGCGGTAATGCATGATATGCACGATACAAGTAAGATGATCCATCGACGAGTACAAAGCGTTTTGACATGAGGGTGCTCCTTGGCCTTGCTTATATGATAACATGGTACAACTAAATTCTATGATTGTTGCCATTTTTTAGTGCCTTAATCGGAAAAACCCCCGCTTCGCTTACGCGAATCTGCCCCCTTAAAAGGGGGCGGGTACCAAATATATATTGCCCCCTTTTAAGGGGGCAGACGAGTCGGCGAAGCCGCGAGGCGGGGTTTTTTCTCCTTAGAGGAGCAACGATCAAACATTTGCTGGGAAACTGCTTTATAATGTGAATAATCATGAACAAACAAGACTTCTTAAACCAATACAATCAATGCTTGAATGAAAAGAATATCAAGCCAGATGTGGGTCAACAAGCTGCGTTGGGAAGGCTCGCAGAGATTGCGGAGCAACTTTCGCGACAACATCAACAAGTTATCCGTCATCAAGTTAAGCGCCATGTGAACAAATTATTTGGTTTTAAACAACATCCTATTAAAGGGATTTATTTTTGGGGTGGTGTCGGACGTGGAAAAACGTTGTTAATGGATTTATTTTTTCAGAACCTTCCATTTCGTGCTAAAAAGCGTGTGCATTTTCATCCGTTTATGCGTCATGTACATCATCAATTGACATTATTACAAGGTATGAAAAATCCTTTGCGCGCAGTGGCAAAAGAAATAGCTCGGGAAACGCATGTGATTTGCTTCGATGAATTTTTTGTGAATGATGTGGCTGATGCACTTATTCTGGGGGAATTAATTCAACAAATTTTTCATGAAGGGGTTACATTGATATTTACATCGAACACTCGACCTGATGATCTTTACAAAAACGGCGTACAACGTCATTTATTTTTACCAACCATTCGTTACATTAAAAACGATACAGATATTATTAATTTAGATTCCGGGGAAGATTACCGATTAAGAACGTTACTTGAAACAGGCGTATTTTTTAATCCACTGAACGAAGCAACGCAAGCCACCCTTAAACAAGAATTTCTAAAACTGGCAACCGGTGATATTCAATACGGCCATACCATTGAAATTTTAGAACGCCTTATCCCAACAGTTGCAATGGCCCATAATCTCATTTGGTTTGATTTTAAAGATATTTGCGCTTCTGCACGCTCATCTTATGATTATCTAGGTTTATTGGAAAATTTTGATACGTTCATTGTCAGTGATGTTCCGCAACTGCATAAAAGCGATTTAAATGCCGCCAAACGATTTATTCATTTAATTGATGTACTTTACGATCATCATGCCACTTTAATCATGAGTTCCGAAGTTGATATTAATGATTTATATCAAGGTGATGATTTAAAAAATGAATTCATGCGAACAACAAGTCGTTTGCGAGAGATGTTCAGTCAAGAGTATTTATTGAGATCGAGAACTAACCCGGGTTAGAAGTCATTTTTACACGGCTTCCCGGATTTTTATCATGCAGTGGATTATACATTGTTTTAATGTTCTTCGTATCTTCTTCTGAATAAGATACATTAGCAACCCATGATGGCTTAAAATTCTTTATACTGACTGATGTCACTTGCCCTGATGTTTTTCCCACTTTAAAATCTTTAAATTCTTCATAGGGGATTGCTACGGTAGCTAATACATTACCATCATACCCACCTGCTTCTGCAAGGTATTTTTCTGCATCTTCTTTCTTAAAGAAGGCTCTGGGTTTCTCGCCAGAAACATTAGCATTCGTCAGAACTTCAATATTTAAATTTTCAAAATAGGCTTTATTGGGCGGAGTATTTTGCTTAAAAATAGAAACGGACGGCACTACAACATACACTGCTGTTGCAAGCGGCTTACTGAACCAAGAACCAAAAGTCATATACCCTCCTGCTAATACCGTTTATTTCACCTATTTTAACATTTATTTTTCTCATAAATCAACTAATAGTACAATTATTCTTTGAAAAACAACAGGTTGGATCATTAACAACCTCGTTTAAAGGAACGCTTTCCTCGTCATCAATATTACCACCATGCTCATGACTTTCAGCTACTGCCTTATCCCCTTGCTGATTAATGGGCTTTCTCAGAGCATCCATCATGAGCTGATTGCTTTGTGCAAACTTAAGCTCAACAACATGGACAGAGTTTTGGTTATCATAAAGCACTCGTCCCTCATAAACCCCATCTAATGTAAATCTCGCATCTACCGTCAATGCATATTCGGAAAACAAAGGATCCCCGATAGTTACCCAAAATTCTTCCACACACGCAGTTCCACTGCCCCCATAGGCCGGTTTACTAAAAATCTCGGGTGCATCATCTTCCGTAATACCACTGCGTAACTCTCCTGCAGCGTTATTCCTCATGTGAGCGGTTTCATGCATGACAAGCAATTGGGCCGGCATGTAATAAACCCTTGCCTCATTTTTAAAAACGAAAAAAATACCTGACTCCATTTGACAAAGCATTTCTCGACAACCTTTCTGGATAAAATAGTTTGATTTTTGTTGTTTTAAATTTTCATGATGTGCGGATTTCATTTCTCTCGATTCATCGCCCACAGGCTTAAACATCGCATGATCTTGAGGCGCAATAAATGTAATTTTAAATACCGAGGGTGAAGCGTATTTTTCTCCAGAAGGTATATTAGATATATTTGCAAAGGTTTGTTCAGATAACTCGTAACTTTCCGGTAATTTTTTATTTAATGCCTCAAAACCTGATCGCATGTTTTCATCAAAATTATTTTGATCGGTTGGGCGATAAAAAGGTAGTCCAATATTCGTTGGGCGGGATGATGTCATTGTTTGTATGCGCGCTGCAACAATAATTGATAAACTAAATTTTAAATAACCACTATCTGTTTTATCTTCCGGACATATATTGACCAAGGCATTCGATAAATTCGATATGAATTGCGCATTTAAAGGGCCAATTTCATAACATTTAACATAGTGCAGCAATAACATGTTTTTTATATTTTTATACATCTCTTGGTAACCATTCAAATCTCTTAATAGTGCTTCATTAGGAACACCCATGTTATTGGCTATTCTTATAATTTCCTGATGTCGTTGTGAATTATTCTGCTCTATTTCAGTTACTATTTCAGGAAGGTACTCGCTAACAATGGCGTTCAAAAGCGCTAGCTTTTTATCTAATAACAACATTGATTCTAAGGTTTTGTCTTTGCTTTCATGTAATGAAAACAACGACTGATTTTTATCGAGCTTTTTCGCATCTGCATTAATTAGTTGAAATATTACTCGCTCTATTCCTATCAACCACTTAATAACTTCATTGAAAGTGGTTGCTTGATTCAGCGCATTCATTTGTTGTTCATAGTTTATACCACCCCACAATTCTTTTGGAATGCTGCTCATCACATCCTGAAGCTCTTTTTTGAGATTTATCAATGACATAAAACTACCAAAATAAATTTATGATGGGTATATTTTCAGTTTAACATCCTTTTAATGAAAGATAAAGCATTCTAACTTATTCAAAATTCAGGCATTTTTCAAGGATGCGTAATTCGATAAATTGCAATAATGCTTTTTAAAAGCTCATTTCGAGCTTTAGTTAAAGCTGCTTCGATGGCTTGTGAAGTAGCGCTTGAATCTTCTAAAGCAAGTTGCTGCGTATCACCTGCTATTAAAACCAACGGATAAAAATAAAGATCGACTTCAGCGCCATGTGATTCCCGCCAATAATCAACATCTAAACGCGTTCCTTGTAAATACCCAATGCACCAAAGCTGAAGCGCTTGTTCACGTGTTTCTGATTCCACTTCTTCGGCTTTCTTTAAAAAATTCAAAGGCGAGAAATGATCGATATCGTTTTCTAATTCTTGTTGAATGTGTTGATACAACACGTTTAATAAATTTCGCAATGTTTGTTTTTGATCATCTAAAATCGGGGGCAATTGACCGCCAAATATAAAGGGTAATAGCTCATCGATATCACGATGTTGAACGCTGCTTGCAGCCGCAGTTAAAAATCCATGCGTGCCCACAATGGGTAATGTTTTATGTTTACGTAAAAGATTATCCAATATAAAAAGATCTTGTGCATTCAATTCGCTTAACATCATTATTACACCGTACTACAGGATTGCAATTTAGCATAGGCTAAAACTAACCATTTTGTTCCATGTTCATCAAAATTCACTTGCACGCGCGCATGCGCTCCTTGCCCTTCAATCGAAACAACAACACCTTCGCCAAATTTTAAATGACGTACGCGCGCGCCCAATTGATAAGGATGCGATGGTGATGATTTTTGTTGCATAAATCGAGGCGCAATCGTTTGTTGTTTACGTGCACGAATCTCATGTATAAATTCTGAAGGAATTTCATCGAGGAAACGTGAAGGGGGATTAAATGTTTGTCGTCCGTGCAACATGCGTGATTCCGCGTAAGTTAACACCAGTCGTCGCATTGCACGTGTCATACCTACGTAACACAAACGTCGTTCTTCTTCGAGCCGATTACCTTCGGCAATCGACATTTGATGCGGAAACAAACCTTCTTCTAATCCACCAATAAATACTAACGGAAATTCCAATCCTTTTGCCATGTGCATTGTCATCATTTGCACGCTTTCGACATACTTTGATGCTTGCGCTTCACCTGCTTCCAACGCTGCGTGTGATAAAAATGCTTGCAAAGGCATCAGATCTTTTTCAGCTTCATCCGGTTGAAATTGCCGCGCCGCAGTTATTAATTCTTCGAGGTTTTCTACTTTGGCTTGCGCTTTTTCGCCTTTTTGTGAACGATGATGTTCCAGTAAACCACTGTGTGTTATCATCCAATCGATTTGCTCATGCAATTCTAAATCCACGATATCTTCTTTTAATGTGATAATCAAATCAATAAACACTTGTAATGCGCGTGAAGCACGCTGAGGGAATTTTCCTTCTTGAATCAATCTAATGCTCGATTCCCACAATGAAACCTGATGTTGACGCGCATAATCACGTAACTCTTCTAATGTTTTATTACCCACACCACGCGTAGGTAAATTCACCACACGCTCAAAACCTGTATCATCTTCATGATGTAACACCAAACGTAAATAAGCCAATGCATCTTTAATTTCTGCACGTTCAAAGAAACGTAATCCACCATATACACGGTAAGGAATTCCTGCTTGAATCAAAGCATCTTCTATCACGCGTGATTGCGCATTGGAACGGTATAATATTGCTATTTCATTATAGCGTCCGCCTTCACGCACCCATTGCTCGATGCGCGAGACGATGTAATGCGATTCATCCACTTCATTAAAAGCAGTGTATAAATCGACAAGATCTCCGCCTGATGCATCTGTCCAAAGTTCTTTCCCAAGGCGATCGTGATTATGACGAATCAGTTGATTCGCAGCACTTAAAATAGTTTGTGTGGAACGGTAATTTTGTTCTAGGCGAATGGTAATGGCATCAGAAAAATCTCGAGAAAATCGATGGATGTTTTCAATCTTCGCACCACGCCAACCGTAAATCGATTGATCATCATCTCCCACAATCATCACGTAATTCTCTTTACCCGCCAGTAATTTAATCCAAGCGTATTGAATGGCGTTTGTATCTTGAAACTCATCCACTAAAATATGTTGAAAACGCCGTTGATAATGCGATAACAATACAGGATTATTGCGAAGCATTTCTAAAGTACGTAATAACAATTCTGCAAAATCCACAATGCCCGCACGTTCACATGTTTCTTCATAAACCTGATAAATACGTTGCATGGTTTTGCTATAAATATCATAGCCCGGCTCAATATGCGCCGCGCGCAACCCCTCATCTTTTTTCTGACTGATATAATTTTGTACTTGCCGAGGTTCCCAGCGATCATCATCAATTTCTAATGCTTTCATAACACGTTTAATGGTGCGCAATTGATCATCGCTATCTAATACTTGAAACTCTTTCGGCAGCTTTGCCTCATCAAAATGCTGACGCAATAACCGATGCGCAAGACCATGAAACGTTCCCACCCACATGCCATAGGTTGGGATATGTAATAATGCCTCAATACGGGAACGCATTTCGTGTGCGGCTTTATTCGTGAATGTTACCGCCAAAATACTTTCGGCTGATAATTGCTCGGTTTGCATCAACCAAGCGATTCTATGGACGAGTACGCGGGTTTTTCCACTACCAGCCCCTGCCAGTACGAGCATATGCCCAGGCGGGCTTGCAACGGCTTTGCGTTGTTCTTCATTGAGGGATTCGAGTATGTAGGTAATGTCCATAGTGTGCTAGGATAACGCTAATGATGAAAAATTCCAACCAATATATTATGCTAAGGAGCTAAGTACATATGTCAACGGTTACGGCGGTTAAAAAAGGCGGAAAAATAGCCATCGCATGCGACACATTGATCAAGTGGGGCGATGAAAAAAATACGGCAGCACATGTGGTGAATCACAACAAAATCATTAAGATCAGTGATAGCTACCTCGCAGTGACAGGTCCCGCAGCAGGTATTTTAGCGATGCGTCATTATTTTAAACATACAAAAAATAAGTTTTCTTTTAAAAACGTCGATGATATTTTTATTACGTTTAAAGATATTCAAGCTGCATTTAAAGAAAGCTACGGCTTTGAAGTGAAATCCGAAGATACAGGTTTTGAACCCAATAGCATGTACATCTTAATTGCAAATAAACACGGTATTTTTGCAGTAGGCTCGTATCGCGATATACAAGAATTCAAATCCTTTTATGCTTATGGATCAGGTAATGAATATGCTTTAGGCGCCATGTCTACGATTTATGATCATAAACTGAGCGCGGAAGAAATTGCTAAAATTGGTATTAAAGCAGCTGCAGAATTTGATAGTGGTACCGCATTACCGCTTATCTCTTATGTTATAGACGAGAAAAAATAATGCGTTTAGAACCTATTATTGCGCATCGCGGCGCAAGTTTATATGCGCCTGAAAATACACTTGCTGCTTTTAAACAAGCCAAAGTCATGGGCGCTAAGTGGTTAGAAACAGATGTAATGTTGACTCAAGATGGTATTCCTATTTTACATCATGATGAAACATTGGAACGCACAACAGGTCTCTTAGCCAATGTGGCTGACACATCTTATGAAACGATCAAAACATTAGATGCAGGAAGTTGGTTTAGCGAAGACTTTCAAGGTGAAACTATTCCCACATTGCAATCTGGATTAAATTGCATTAAGACACTGGATTTAAAGCTTAATTTAGAAATTAAACCCTTACCTGGACATGAAATTGATACCGCCCAAGTTGCTGTGAATTTTTTAATTAACACACATTTTCCGCCTGATAAATTATTAATTTCAAGTGGTTCATTATCTTCTTTGGAAGCTGCAATGAAAATCGCACCACAACTGCATTACGGCTTTATCGCAGATACGCTTGATATACTCGAACAAGGTTTACAATCTGGTTTAATTTTTTACTCCCTGCATTTGAATCAACAATGCCTCGATGAGGTGGTGGTGAACCGTTTAACCGGTTTAGGATACAAAGTATTAGCTTATACCGTCAATCACGTGGAACGTGCACAACACTTATTCAATTGGGGCGTCACCTCTGTCTTTACCGATGATCCGGGCTTGTTAAGTAATTGAGAGAAAACCCCCGCCTCACGCTTCGCGTTCGGCTGCCCCCTTTTAAAGGGGGCAAATTCATGCGCAGCATGAATTGGGGGTTTTTTCCTTTATTTAAAACTCGCTATTAATACGTTCGCGGACTTTTTCTTGGCGCTCTTCTTGCACTTCCAAGAAAGCTTGGTATTGTTGTTCGTCTAATACTTCTTGTACATCAGCACGTGTGGTTGCATTCACGGCCTGTAATTCATCACGAATTTGCTTTTTCACTTTCATGCCTTTTTGGCCTTGAGACTGATAACTTTCGATAATATCTTCACGTTGGTTAATGCTATTCACCATAATATCTTCCATCGCATCTTGCTGTTCGGGCGTGAGACTTACTTTCGTTTGCAGCTCTTGCATAAATTCTTCTGCTTGTGATTTAGCGTAGGCTGGACATGCAGCAGAAGCCGTTGAAAATAATGTAACAGATAATAACACTGCAGCGATTTGTAACAGTTTAGTCATGATGATTCTCCTATTAATAAGGGTGAAATACTGATTAACAGCGTATAGCAAATATACCCCAAAAACAAGCTATTCCACAGTGACTGATTTAGCTAGATTGCGCGGCTGATCCACGTCCGTTCCTTTGTGAACCGCAACATGATAGGCCAATAATTGCAATGGAATCGTATAAGCAACAGGTGACGTCAGCAAGTTATTAGGTGCTTGCGGTAATTTGATAATGGTTGCTTCAGGAAATTTTAAATCATCGATATTCGTGAAAATGATAATCTGCCCGCCTCGCGCGCGCACTTCTTGTAAATTACCCAATACTTTTTCCGCCATATCATCATTATGAACAATAGCGACCACAGGCATATTGTCATCCACCAACGCCAACGGCCCGTGTTTTAATTCGCCTGCGGGATAAGCTTCGGCATGAATGTAAGAAATTTCTTTCAGTTTTAAAGCACCTTCTAATACAATCGGAAATAACGCCCCTCGCGCAATAAACAAACAACTGGATTTATCTGCAAATTGTGGCGCAAGCTCTTGTATCAACATATCCACTTTTAACAAGCGTTCAATTTGTTGTGGCAATGCTTTTAATGCTTGAATATAAGATGACACATCGATTTGATGATGACGCTTGGCCAATGCCAACACAAGCAATGCCAATGAAACCAATTGTGTTGTAAATGCTTTTGTAGATGCCACCCCCACTTCTGGGCCAGCTCTTGTTAATAAGGACAAATCGGCTTCTTGAATCATTGCTGATTCAGGAACATTGCAAATGGCTAATGTGCTTAAATAGCCAGTTTGTTTTGCTTTGCGTAACGCCGCCAACGTATCCGCTGTTTCGCCTGATTGTGATATCACGATAAATAATGTATTGTCAGGCACAACTACATCACGGTAACGGTATTCACTGGCAATTTCAACATGACAAGGAATCTTAGCCAGTGCTTCAAACCAATATTTGGCTACTAACCCATTATGATAACTCGTACCACACGCAGCGATATGTATATTTTTAATATGTTTTAATAGCGCAACGGCTTTATGTCCAAATGCAGCATCAAGCACATTATCATCGCTGATACGCCCTTGTAACGTTTCTTGAATGGCTTGGGGTTGTTGAAAAATTTCTTTTTGCATGTAATGACGGTAAATACCTTTATCCGTGTTTAAATAAGCATCTGCCGTAAAGGTTTTCACTTCACGCGTCACAACACGATCATTCACATCATACACAATCACTTTATCGGCACGCACTTCCGCCAAATCACCTTCTTGCAGGTACATGAATTGTTGCGTGACGGGCAATAATGCTAAATAATCCGAGGCAAAATAGTTTTCTTCAAAACCAACGCCAATCACTAACGGACTTCCTTGACGCATCGTGATTATACAATCAGGGTGTTGGCTCGAAAGCAAAAAAAATAAAAAAGCACCTTTTAATTGTTTGCTTGCTTTTTTTACGGCAGATTTTAAATCTTTTTCATGTTTCAAATGATCATAAATCAAATGAACAATCACTTCGGTATCGGTGTCTGAATTAAAATGATAACCTTTTGCAATCAACATGGTTTTTAAGCTTTCGAAGTTATCAATGATGCCATTATGAACCACCGCCACATGATGTTCATCACCTGAAATATGTGGATGCGCATTTTGTTCATTAGGAACACCGTGTGTCGCCCAACGTGTGTGCGCAATACCAATGTAACTATCGAGATTTTGCTTTTTAACCGCATCCACAAGTGTGGATACTTTCCCTTGCGTACGCACACGCTTTAATGATTGCGTACTATCTAAAACCGCTATTCCCGCAGAATCATAGCCGCGGTATTCCATGCGTTTTAAACCTTCCAACAAAATGGGTGTTACATGACGTTGTAATACTGCCCCAACGATGCCACACATATCAAGCCTCTTTTTTCTTTTGCGGCCGCTCCCAATTAGGAACGCTAGCCTGTTTTGCACGTGCAATGGTTAATTGATTTTTAGGCGCATCTTTGGTAAGAACGGTGCCTGCACCGATCGTTGCACCAAAACCTACCGTAACGGGTGCTACTAAACTACTATTCGCGCCGATGGATGCATTGTCTTCGATAATCGTGCGATGTTTATTCACGCCATCATAATTGCATGTAATAGTTCCCGCACCGATATTCACGTCTTGTCCAATGATCGCATCACCGATATAACTTAAATGATTGGCTTTACTGTTTTTGCCCATTTGTGCATTTTTAACTTCAACGAAGTTACCAATTCGTGCGCCTTCGGCTAATGTCGTACCGGGACGAATGCGCGCGAAAGGTCCAACGTTCACATGCGCGGCAATCGTAGCCTCTTCAATGACAGTATTAGCTTTGATCTCGCATCCTTCGCCTAACGTCACATTCTTTAACACAGTATTGGGGCCAATAACACAGCGATCACCGATAATCACTTTGCCTTCCAAAATGACATTCACATCCAATACGACATCACGTCCTATCGTCACTTCGCCGCGAATATCCAATCGTTTTGGATCTAACAGCGTAACACCTTGATCAAGAAATTGCTGCGCATAACGTTGTTGTAACGTACGTTCCGCATGAGCTAATTGCGCTTTGTTATTCACACCCAAAGCTTCATTTCGATCAGCCAACACCATTCCCACAACAGCAGTTTGTTTGGCAGCGATAGGGACGATATCCGGTAAATAATATTCGCCACTCGCATTATGGTTGTGAACTTGTGGCAGCCAAGTTTTCAAATCTTTTTGACGTGCCAGATAAATACCCGAAGCCACTTCGGTGATCAGGCGTTGTTTATCGTTGGCATCTTTTTCTTCAACAACCCCTGTAATTAAATGATGCTCATTACGTAGAATCCGACCAAATCCCTGAGGATTTTCCGCATGGTAGCTGATCAGCCCTAAGGCATCAGGGGCAATTTCTTGTACAAATTGACGTAGTGTTTGGGTGGTAATCAAGGGAACATCCCCTAGCAACACGAGAACCCGATCCGTCTTGATGTAAGGCAACGCCTGCATGACGGCATGCCCCGTGCCCAACACCTGTTTCTGTTCCACCCAGATGCAATCGGCGGGCGCCAAGGCTTGTTTAACCGCATCTTGCGCCTCACCTACCACGCAGATAATCTGGGCCGGCTGAAGGCCTCTAGCGGCTTGTAAAACATGCTGAAGCATCGGACAGCCCGCAAGGCGCTGTAACACCTTGGGATGTTCAGAGTTCATGCGGCTGCCTTTTCCGGCAGCAAGGATGACAATGGTTAAATCGCTCAAGGGGGTTTCCTGTGTCCAACCTTAATGAAAGAGGTATTCTATCATAGTGGGGTCAACAACATCGAATCTTTGTTAAGTTTTTAGTTTATTAGCCAACTTCTCATTGACGATTTCCACGATGGCAAATAGCACCGGTATCACTAGGATCCCAACACAGGTGGCCATCAGCATGCCGGCAAATACTGTAATCCCTATCGACTGGCGGCTGATCGAGCTGGCACCCGTTGCGAATACCAACGGAATAACACCCACGATAAACGAAAAGGCTGTCATCATGACGGCTCGAAACCGTAAATGAGCCGCCTTGACCGCTGCATCAAAAATACTTGCACCCGCTTTGCGTGCTTCGCTTGCAAATTCAACAATCAAGATCGCATTTTTACTGGCTAATGCAATGAGTAATATCAACCCAATTTGCGCGTACACATTATTGTTGATCGGCCCAATCCAAACACCTATTGCCGCGCCCAACAATGCAAAAGCAATCGAAAGTAATACGGCAATAGGCAATCCAAAGCTTTCATAGTTTGCCACTAAAAATAAATAAGCAAATATCAAGGCAAGTAAAAAGATGACCCCTACATTACCCGCTTGTTTTACCTCTTGATAAGAGAGTGATGACCATTGATACGCAAATCCATCGGGTAACTTTTCTTCAGATAATTTTTTCATGGCTTCAATTGCATCGCCTGAACTGTAGCCCGGTGAAGTGGTTCCATTAATTTGTGCAGCACGAAATAAATTATACCGCGTAATCAATTGGGGCGATTCGATCGGACGAATATTGATGAGCGTTCCCAATGGAATCATTTCGTTGGTTCGGCTTCGTACATACAGGCGGGGAATATCATCTAAATTCATGCGGTATTTTTTATCGGCTTGAATAATCACTTGGAATACGCGTCCGGCATAATTAAAATCATTGACATAAAATGAACCCAGTTGCGCTTGCAGGGTCGTGTAAATATCATTCAATGAAACACCCATGTGTTCTGCTTTGTCCGCATTGATATCAACATAATATTGCAACACATCGGCACGGTAGGTGCTAAATACGGATTCCAATGCTTTATCTTGATTGGCTGCGACAATCATCGCATTGGAAACACTGGCTAAGGCTTGAGGAGTTTGGCCTTTAGTATCTTGCAACCAATAATCAAATCCACTGGTGGTACCAACGCCTTCAATTGCCGGTAATGAAAATGCATTGATATTCGCGGAAGAAAGCGCGGATAATTCACGTTGTAATCCGCCCAATAGTTTAAAAAAGTTTTTGGCTTGTTTGGGACGATCATTAAAATCTTCCAATACTGCGACTAATAATCCGGTATTAGATTCTGTTGCACCATTAATGATGTTAAAGCCATTCACACTAAAAACATCTTTTACGCCAGGAACATTGGATATCACTTGTTGAATACTGACCATGGTTCTTGCGGTTCGATCAATGGTGGCTGCATTAGGCAATTGCGCGTTCACAAAGATAACGCCACGATCTTCTGTTGGTAAGAATCCGCTGGGAATATGACTGTAAATTAACTGAAACAAAACAAACACACCAACAACCGATAAAGCAACGGCTTTTCTATGTCCCAACAACATTTTTACTTTTTCAACGTATTTATCGCGCAAGTTATAAATGAACGATTGAAATTTACCGAGAAATGCGGGCGGGGTATCTTCTTTTTTTAATATCAATGCGCACATTGAGGGGCTTAATGTAAGTGCCACGATCGATGAGATAACAACCGAAGCAGAAATCGTCACCGCAAATTGTTGATACAACTGTCCTTCAATGCCGGGTAAAAATGCCACAGGAACAAACACGGCTAAAATCACTAACGTAGTGGAAACAATAGGCCCCGTGATTTCGCGCATCGACTCTATCGCCGCATCCACCGGGTTCATGTTTTCTTCTTTGAGAAGACGCGATACGTTTTCTACAACAATGATCGCGTCGTCCACCACCAACCCAATCGCCAAAATTAACGCGAACATCGTGATCGTATTCATCGTGAAACCCAACGCTAACAATACGGCAAATGTTCCAATCAATGAAACGGGAATCGCAAGGGTTGGAATCAATGTGGCACGCCAATCCCCTAAAAATGCAAACGTTACCAACACAACCAATATAAACGTAAACACCAATGTCATGATCACTTCATGCATCGTTTCTTTTACAAAAAGCGTTGTATTATAAGGAATGTCATACGCCATGTCTTCTGGAAATGTTTTGCTGAGATTTTCGATTTCCGCTGCAACATCGGTTGCCACTTGCAACGCATTCGCACCGGGTAATAAATAAATACCAATGTTTGCCGATGGAACACCATTTAATTTGCTAAAGGACGCGTAACTTTGTGCCCCCAATTCAACCTCAGCAATATCTTTAATGCGAACAAAACTATCATCCCCACCTACTTTGATGATGATATTTTTAAACTCTTCCGGATCTTGCAATCGTCCCTTTGCGTGTAAATTATATTGATAGGCAGGATCACCTTCAGTTGGAGGTGAACCAATTTGACCAATCGATGCTTGAATATTTTGATTTTTCAGTGCATCAATCACATCAGCCGTTGTTACATTCATGTTGCTCATGCGATCAGGATCAAGCCAAATGCGCATCGCATAATCCAACGGGCCGAATAATGATGCGTTTCCAACACCTTTAATACGTGCCAATGCATCAATAATATTAATGCTGGCGAAATTGCTTAAATACAAAGGATCGTAAGTATTATTGGGCGAATAAACGCCAATCACCATTAAAAACGAAGAGGCTTGTTTTTTTACGGAGATACCGGTACGTTTTACTTCATCCGGCAACACAGGTTCTGCCAACGCCGTTCGGTTTTGCACGTTGACCGCTGCAATGTCAGGATCGGTTCCAATATCAAATGTTATTTTTAAACTGTAATCGCCATTATTATCGCTGGTCGATGACATGTATGACATGTTCTCAACACCGTTGACTTGCTCTTCTATGGGAATCGCCACGGTATTTTCAACGACGGACGCAGAAGCGCCAGGGTAACTCGCAGTGACACTCACTTGCGGCGGTGTAATATCCGGGAATTGCGAAACAGGAATCACTTTCATCGCAATGCCACCGGCTAATAAAAACAAAACGGATATGACGATAGCGAACCGAGGGCGTCGAATAAACACCTCAGAAAATGGTTTTGACTTCTGGTTCGTGTTTTCTGCCACGTTGGTTACTCGTCTTTTTTATTTTCGTCAGCAAGATCAACCTTTATCCCTGGTTTTGCTTTTTGCATCCCTTCCGTGATGACTCGATCATTTTCGGTTAAACCCGAAACCACTTCAACGAAAGTATTATTACTGACACCTTCTTGAATGTATTTTATTTCAACTTCATTGTCTTTATTCACCGTTAATACGTAATATCCTTGTTTATCATATAATACGGCTTTTGCCGGAACGGTTAATGCGTAACGCGGATCGCCTTTGCGTAAATCAACATTAACAAACTGTCCTGGAAGTAATAACACATTTTGATTATCAAATACCGTTTTGACGGTAATGGTTCCTGTGCCTACATTGATTTTATTATCCATCGATTCAACGCGGCCTTCAAGAGGATACGCTTCTCCGTTTTGAAACTTGATAAGCGGCGTAAACAGTTCGTTAATTTGTTGTTGCGAGTCCAGGCTGTTTTCAAGCTTGATATCGAGAAGATCATTTTCACTCATGGAAAAAACCGCATAAATAGGATCTAATTGAACGATCGTAGTAATAATGCCTGATCGCGGCGCAACCAAATCACCGACATTCACGCTTGAATATCCAATGCGCCCATTGATAGGTGAAATAATATCCGTGTAAGATAAATTCAATTCTGCATTCACTAATTTGGCTTGTGCCGCTTCAACATTCGCTAACGCGGTGTTGTAATTCGCTTGTGCATTATCTTGATCAGATTTAGAAGCATAATCTTTTTGGCTAAGATCTTGGATACGTGTCAATGTTAATGTGTTATTCGCAAGCGTTGCCTGCGCACTGGCCAAATCGGCTTGTGCTTGTTTTAAATTCGCGATGAATTCTTCTGGCTGAATCTTGAATAACAATAGTCCGGTTTCAACATCATCACCCCCGATAAAATATTTTCCAATTAAAAATCCTTC
>CAYUEL010000011.1:0-8477 GCA_964443025.1 uncultured Gammaproteobacteria bacterium
GTTATTCAAGTTTGCGGAAAAATTCGAGGTAGCCAACAGGGTCAAAATTGACTTAGGTTTTCACTCCCAAGAAAAACTCGCCTCTCTTGTTAATAAATCACTTGCCTGCGCCTATTTACCTTACAATGAAGATTCTATAGGGTATCCTGCTATGGAAGCCATGACGGCGTGTAAACCTGTCATTACCCTTTCTGACAGCGGTGGCTTATTAGAAATAGTGAAACAGGGTGAAACAGGCTGGGTTGCAAAACCTAACATTGACGAATTAGCTAATGCCATGGAAAAAGCAAGCCAGTCTGAGAAAAAAACTATATCCATTGGAATTGATGCTAAGTCATTATTCGATAGCCTCGAACTTACTTGGCCTAAAACAATAGAAAGGTTACTTGCATGAAATTTGTTATTATTGGTCCAACGGAAAAAGATTCTGCCATTGTACAAAGCAGCAATTTATTAACACAAGAATTGACCGCTGCCGGTCATACAGTACAAGCAATCAGCAGTGACCATTGTATAAATTGGGCTGAACAAGAAGCCGATATTTTACTCTACCAAATTGGAGAGAATTATCATCCAAGAGTTTTCCCCTTGTTGCAAAAATATCCTGGAATTATCATCATTCATGACACAGAATTTCCCATGATTGAACGGATCGCAAGCCAAGGGCTGGCTGTTATTGTGCATTCGGATGATGCAAACAAACGACTTTTAAATTCCTGCGCAGGGCCTGTGGTGATTTTCCCAGCACAAGACCTTAGCCCAAAAACATACGCAAACAATATTATCGCATTTTCAAAAAAGATCTTATCTTTGAAACCAAGGCAACGGATTTTTTCACGTATGGCCTACTGTTTATCCGCCTGGGGAGTAGAAAAAAATTCCTCTTCCTTGAAATATATCGTAGATCCAATTCAAATTATATTTGAAGAATAAGGAGTGTTTTATGATCAAAGCAATCATTACAGGAGTTACTGGGCAGGACGGAGCTTACTTGGCAGAGTATTTGCTTCATTTGAACTATCAAGTTATAGGTCTTCTAAGACGTTCAAGCTCTGTCAATGACTGGCGGTTAAAAGAGCTTAATTTACTGGATCATCCCAATTTAACATTGGTATCCGCTGATATTACAGATTTAAGCGACATGATACGTGTTATTGAAGAGCATCAACCCGATGAAATTTATAATCTTGCAGCACAAAGTTTTGTGGGCATATCTTTTTCTCAGCCGCTCGCCACTTCAAATATCACAGGCATGGGTCCACATAACATATTAGAAGCCATTAGAATTTTAAATAAAAAAATTAAATTTTACCAAGCATCTTCGTCAGAAATGTATGGTAAGGTTCAAGCTATCCCACAAGATGAAAGTACTTCATTTTACCCACGCAGTCCGTATGCTGTTTCGAAATTATACGCACATTGGATAACTGTTAATTACCGCGAATCTTATAATATGTTTGCGGTAAGCGGAATTTTATTTAACCACGAATCGCCCTTGCGTGGCGTCGAATTTGTCACTCGAAAAATTACTGCTGGCGTTGCACGAATAAAATATGGATTACAATCACATATTGAATTAGGAAACCTAGAAGCACAGCGCGACTGGGGCTATGCAAAAGAATATGTCGAAGGCATGTATAAAATGTTACAGGTAAAATCTCCGGATAACTACGTTTTGGCCACAAATAAAATTCATACTGTTAGAACATTTGCTGAAATATCCTTTGCCAAAGCCGGTATTCACATTGAGTGGCAAGGTAAAAATCAAGATGAAGTTGGAATTGATACGGCTACTGGAAAAACAGTTCTAAAAATTAACCCTAAATATTGTCGTCCGACTGAGGTTGATTTTTTGATTGGTGATTATACTAAAGCAAAAAACCATCTAGGATGGGAACCTAAAACCACATTAGAAGATTTATGTACCCTTATGGTTAAGCATGATATGCAACGAGTCGCACAGGAACTAAAATTTAACTCGGTCAAATAAATTCTCTTGCAAAAAATTCACTCAGTTCTTTTTGAACATTTTCAGCTGAATACTTGGTTTGTATGTACTGTTTTGCAATAAGACCAAGCGCTCTTCCTTTTTCAGGATATTCTGCGAAGCGAAGCATGTAATCAGCCGCTTGTTCAATATTTGGATCAGCCCAAATAAAGCCTTTTTTGTATGGACCGTAATCTTCCTTAACTCCGCAAGGCACATAATCAACAAGACAAGAATTCTCTTTATTCATAAAATCCGTATTGCCGCCAAAATTAGTAGCTATAACAGGTTTTCCTAATTGCATCGCTTCTATGAGACCTCCCCCTAGCCCCTCTGATCGATGCAGAGAAACATAGCAATCTGCTATATTCATTATGTTGAGCAGTTGATTTTTAGGATAAATATTACAATCAATAACCACTTTTTCTCGAAGATTGTTTTCATTAATATATGCTAACATTTGATGGTATTCTTTTTCAAAATTATCTGCATTTGATACTTTAAGAACAAGTTTTACTTCATGAAGTTTTGATAAAACAATCTTAAATGCCTCAAGAAGACCCATTGGGTTTTTCCGCTCAAAACAACTGGATATATAAAAAAAAAAAAAATAAATATAATCGTCATCATTAAGATCATGATCGGCCCGATACTTTCTGATAAATTTCTCATCATGCACAAGCTCTCGTTGAAAAGCCGAATATAAAAGCTTGGTCACTTTAACCCTTCCTTTTGCTGCCTTTTCAACTGCCTCTTTTATAAAATCACTAAAAACAATAATATGATCAACCGCCGTTAATGCTGCATCGAAATAAAAATAGTCATTGAATTCCCACCAAAATATGGCAAATTTTTTGACGCGCTTATTACGCATACGTCTCGATATAACTCGAGTTGCATCAACTATTCCATCCGCGTTTATAAAATATATCTGGTTACTATAAAAATTACCTTTGGTAAGATATTTTCTGTAATTAGAAATATCTTCAGTTTTGCATCTCTTATGGCCAGAAATGTAAAATGGCAATATATTGCACCCCACTCCGCTTGCTACTAACCCATTAAAAAACTGCTTCGTAGACTCGCTCAATCCTACTTGCCAAAAAAAATAGCCAAAGCAACTTGCCCGGTACGTTTTACGTCGATTTACTAGTTGCTGCAACCAGCTTAATGAATACTTCTGACTTTTCGCGCCGTTAATAAACTCATGATCCAAAAGCAGACGCTCCAACGCCTTCGTTTCATCCTCACCCATTGCTTTATCCATTGTTTTTTGAATCAAACTTTTTGTGACCCGCATTATTTTAGAGGGTATTTTCAAGATTAATTTGGGATCACGAATAAGCTGTTTTAGCCGAGCGCGCATCAAATCTTCCTTTGGGTATGGTTAATACAATGCCACGAATTTTAACATACTGGGGAACAAAATCAAATGTAAGACGGTTAATTAACTACTATCTTTGCCTGGTGAACCACAAGCTTTATGTTATAATCCGGCGTAAGGTTCGACGGATGCAACAGGGAATGTCGTGATTGAATTAGCCAAACATATGTTTCGTATTTGTTTTATTGGAACATTCTATCTGGCCTGCAATATTTTTGCATATTTTCACTTCTTATTTTGCCGAAAACCATTATCTGTTGAGTTTATTAAACCGCTCACGGGTAGCAATCAAAAAAAGTTCCTTTGTCTTTTCGTAGTATATTCTAGCAAGTTAGAGAAAAATCATTTACGTGCATTGCAGGGTTTATATTCAGCAGGATATGAGGTAATTATCGTTGCTAATAAAACTATGGTTATCACACCTGATGAGCAAAGAAAGTTATTTGGTTTTTTCTATAACCATAATGTAGGGCGCGATATTGGCGGTTATTGCCGATCCATGGTTTATGTTTATAAAAATAAGTTATTAGATCATTTTGAAAAAATATTATTTCTGAATGATTCAGTAATTTTTTTGAATAATTGTGGCAACCGTTTTTCAGATTTTGCCAATTGCGATCATGATTATGCGGGAATAGCGAGTATTACTATTCATAAATACCATGTTCCAAGCTGGTGCTTTCAATTATCTCGATCTTGCCTTCTTGAGTCGGTAGTAATGAAATTTTTCACAACATTCTTACCGATAAATTCACGCAGATATCTGATTACAGCGGGTGAAATTGAGTTAACACAGACTATTACTAAATTAGGTTACAGCCCAATCACGTTCGACGACCCATTGTCTTTGATCCATTACACTAGCCTAAATGCTTATTTTTTTCCGAAAGTTGTTTTTGTTAAATTAGCTTTTTCTTTATTTAACACTACTATTACTACTGATAAAACCACTCATGACTTTACTAACATACCCATCAATTTTTCGAAATTTGTAATATCCTCTAATCCGACTGAATTAATGGAGCTTGCATTTTCTCTGGGTAGTTTTGATCATTTGATAAACCGAGTTCATTTACTTAACCTGAACGCCGTGTTATACAATAGTTTTCCCTTCATTAAAAAAGATCTTTACGGTAGGGGTGTGTATTCCTTAGCTACTTTAACAGCATTTAATGAGGAGCTTAGAAAAAGCGGGGAAATTGAAATTGCAAATGAAGTGTCAAGTGACATTATAGGAAGGCAGTCTGTTTATGACATGCCCCTTTTTAAACGAAGACTTTTTTTATATGGGATTATTTAAATAACGTGAAAGAAATCCTTAAACATTTATATACCATCGCTTTCATCGCTGTGGCTTATTTTTTAAACAGGCTATATGCATACTTTCATTTTTTATTTACCAATAAACCTTTATCGATAGAGTTTATTAATCTAAACAAACTTGATAATAAAAAGAAATTACTTTGTCTTTTTGTGGTTTATTCCAGCAAATTAGAAAAAAACCATTTGCGCGCCTTAAATGGTTTGTATGACGCCGGCTACGAAGTTATTGTTATTGCCAATAAAAATATGACAATTACATCCGCTGAGCAGAAAAAACTTTTTGGTTTATTTTATAACCATAATGTTGGTCGAGATATTGATGCTTATTGCCGTGCAATGACTTATATTTATCAAAAAAAATTATTAGATTCCTTTCCGAAGGTTTTGTTTTTGAATGATTCTGTAATATTCTTAAACAATTGCGGGAAATATTTTACAAAATTTTCTAATTCAACAAATGATTACGTTGGCATAGCAAGCATGTCGGTCCACAATTTTCACATACCAAGCTGGTGTTTTCAGCTATCGTCAACTTGCCTTCTCCAGCCGGCAATAGTAAAATTTTTCACAACCTTTATGCCTATGAATTCCCGGAGGTATCTAATCATACATGGAGAGATTGCGTTAACTCAGACGCTCCTTCAAGCTGGTTATGCGCCACAAACATTAGATGATCCATCATCCTTGCCTAACTATACTAAATTGAATTCCTATTTTTTTCCAACAATTGTTTTTCATCACCTCGCTAATTCGTTATTTAAGATAGGCATTTCAATTGACCCTGTTACCCATGATTTTGTTAATAGTAGTGATATTGACCCCTCTAAATTCGTAACACAGCCATGCGATCCGGAGAGATTTTCTGATCTATTATTTTCGCTTGGTAAATTTGATTACATAGTTAATCGTGTGCATTTATTTAACCTGAACGCTGTGTTATATAACGAGTTCCCCTTTATCAAGAAAGATTTGTATTTCAGATGTGTATACAGCCCATCTGTACTTAAAGCCTTTGCCAATGAGCTTGGGGGAAAAGAAAATTCAGATATAGAAGCTGAAGTAACAAATTACATCCTCAATAAGCCATGTATTAATGAGATGCCTTTAATTAAGCGCAAATTATTGGCACAAGGGATTATATGATCCCCTAATATAGTTGAAAATTGGCAAAGGGATATGATAAAATCACGGCAGGTTATAAGTTAGGGTTAAAACAATGAAATCGATTCTTGAGAAATTTAGAGCAATCATTCGATTTTTGGCACTTATTTTAATAAATTTTTATGCACGCATAGCCTATCTTTTTACCAATAAAAAGCTGGAAGTTGTGTTTCTTAAAACACCTTCATCTCAACATAACAATTCTCTTTGCCTTTTTGTTGTTTATACTAACATACTACAGGCCAATCACCACCGCGCTTTAAAAGCACTTTACTCTGCTGGTTATGAAGTGATTATAATCGCCAACAAGCCTTTAACGCTAACAGAAGAAGAGCAAAAAAGTCTGTTTGGCTTTTTTTATAACCATAATATTGGTCGTGACATCGGCGGCTATTGTCGAAGCATTAGCTACCTGTACCAGACAAAACTTTTTGATCATCTTACCAAAGTTTTATTTTTAAATGATTCAGTAGTTTTTTTAAGCAAAACATCGGAGTATTTTCAAAAAATGAACGCCTCTACCCAGGATTGGGTAGGGGTAACTGAATCTGCATACCATAAATACCATGTTTCGAGCTGGTGCTTCCAACTCTCTAAAAAATGCCTCAAAGAGCCTCAAATTATCAACTTTTTTGAGAAGTTCACACCCATCAGTTCACGTCATTATTTGATTAATCGTGGGGAAGTGGAAATTAGCCAGCTACTTGTTTCATTACGTTTTTTTCCCCGTGTTTTTGAAAATATTCATGACATCATTAACTATAAGAATATCAATATCTATTACCTTCCGACACTCGTGTTGCAGTACCTTATAAAACTAAAGATTATTAAAGAAGCCTATGAAAATAGAGAATATCTTGTTCATGTTGTTTTAGCAAAATGGGCAAAAACACACAACAGTACACACATATTAAACCTTAATGCCGCTTTGTATAATGATTTCCCTTTTATTAAAAAAGATTTGCGTCAAAGAGAAGTTCACCGGCTATGCGAGTTAAAGCAATTTGTTGATGAATTAGCGCTAAAAGAAGATAGCATCATTGTGAACGATGTCTTAAAAGATGTTGTCTATAAAATTCCTCTAAGTGATATGCCATTTTTTAAACGAAAATTATACGCTGTTGGCTTGATTTGAAACAAAGTAGCCCACCAGTTTTTGAAAAACTGTCAAGTATCGACCATTATTCTTAGAGAACCTTTTCCATGACTCCTTGCCATATGCTTTAGCGCAATGAACAGTGCAGGAATAACTATTTGGAAACATATGGCGCTGCATGTGCTTATAGATTAATTTTTTCATCAAACGTTTAGTAATAGGATCTTTCCAATTTAAATAGTTTGCTATATTGGAAAATTCTACAACATCAATAGTCATTCTATCCAAAGGATCATTACAAATTCTATCATTTCCATGCCGTGCAATGATATAGGGCTGATTAATAAATAATGCTTTTTTACCTTTATTTAATAAATTCAATAATATCCATGACTGCCTATAAAGTGATTGAGCAAAATATTTAGAAAACGGTGCATCGCTAAGCTCGGCGCACGATTGCTCCCATGCATCTTTTTTTACAATTAACCCAGATATGAATCCAAAAGCTGCGGTCAAACATAGTCCATCGGCTAATAAAGATCCCGGATCACTGTAATAGACATACCCACTTTCAGATGAGCTTTTGTCTTTTTTCTTAAGATATGGCCAGTTACGTATAAATTCCAAATTAATATGAGCATCACATCTTCCTAACACAATCACATCAACATCCGTCGTCTCCAACATCTTCTCTATATTGGCGAGAGGATATTGTATGATGTCATCGTCTGCCATAATCATAACCCATTGTGTTTTTGCTAAACTAACGGCATTGCACAAATTTTCATTTGCACCTACTGTTTTATTTTGCGCATGATATTCTAAATTTAACTCTTTAGCCCACTTTAATGCAACTTCTCGAGTATTATCGCCAGAAGCATTGTCCAATATAACGACATTAAAATTTTCAGCCTTTGATTTTACCGACCCAAGCATTTCATCTAAAAATTTGTCTCGTTTATATGTCGGAACCACGATAGTTACATTACACAAATTATTTTCGAACATTTATCACCTCATTGAGTAAATTTAATATCCCTGTTGAGTCAAATCCAATTTTTTTAAATATTCCTTCTTGTTTTGCAACAAGACCACACACTGATTTATCAAATGCCTTTATAATAATTTTTACGCTTACATTATTTGCGTTTGCCGATTCTAATAGCCATGACCCAAAACCACCATCTTCAAAATGATCTTCCATCGTGATAATTAATTCATAATTTTTTAAATTTTCTAGTTGTGCTTTCTTATGTTGCATACCCCAAAGAGGTAATGAATATACATCGTAAGGCAATTGATCATTAAAGCTAATGTCTTGCAGCACTTGCAAAATAGCGCCTGTTGTAAGGATGGCGTTTTTATTTTGTTTTAATTTTATTCCACTAAGACGCATATTTTTTAGCCATTCGCCGGGAATTATTGACGGAACATCTTTATGCATAGACGCCTCTCCCGCCTTGCCCAAACGTAAATAAGACGGTTGAGGATTGTCTAGCAAGTAACGCACACAAGCACGTGTCTCC
>CAYUEL010000011.1:8487-27025 GCA_964443025.1 uncultured Gammaproteobacteria bacterium
CTCCCGGCGCAGCGATCAATACATTAGGCATGACGCGCATCAACGCATAATCCTGAATGGCATGATGAGAATACCCAAGATTCCCATAAGCCAATCCTCCGCCTACAGTTACAATAGTTACCGGTAACTGATGATAATCAATGTCATTCCTAATTTGTTCGGCACAACGAAATGTTGGGAAATTTCCTATTGAATAGGCAAATACATGACACCCTTCAGAAGCAAGGCCAGCACACAAGCCAATCATATTTTGCTCAGCTACGCCCGCGTTAAAAAACCTATCTGGAAAACGTTCAACAAAAGGCTCAATAACACCAAAACCTAAATCTCCGACAACCAAAACGATGTTTTTATCTTTTTCTGCAGCATTTACCAACTCTTCAATGAAAGCATTACGCATAACTATTCTCTAATTCTTCAATTGCTTGTAATAACTGCTCTAGCGAAGGGTTTTTGTAATGCCAGTTTACCTGCCCCTCCATGAAGCTTACACCCTTGCCTTTTATCGTGTTAGCTATAACAGCCGTAGGTTTTCCTTCTGCGCGTTGAGAAAACGCTTTGTGTAGCTGCTTATGATCATGTCCATCCACTATTTTTGTATAACAACCAAACGCATCAAGTTTATCTTGCAATGGCTCTAAATTAAGTGTTTTTTCGACAGTATCTAAGCTTTGTAATTTATTATAATCAATAATAATACAAAGATTATCCAACTGATGATGAGCCGCAAACATCAAAGCCTCCCAATTTGATCCCTCATCCATTTCGCCATCACTTAATAATACAAAAACTCGCCAATTATCCTTTCTCATTTTTGCTCTTAACGCTTTACCAACGCTATAGGGTAATCCATGGCCTAAAGCTCCTGTGGAAA
Source organism: uncultured Gammaproteobacteria bacterium (assembly GCA_964443025.1). Taxonomy (GTDB): domain Bacteria; phylum Pseudomonadota; class Gammaproteobacteria; order JABCZS01; family JABCZS01; genus JAJFKJ01. Next base: position 9,362 of record CAYUEL010000011.1, read on the forward strand.
ATTCAACGCCTGGTACTTTATGGCTAATGTGGTTCATCAAAATCGAGAAATCCTCGCCATAAGTTTTCAAATCATCTACAGGGAAAAAACCTGTCTCAACAAGTGCTGCATATACAACCACGCAAGCATGACCCTTGCTTAGAATAAACCTATCCCTATTGGGATCGTTTATATTTTGTGAATCAAACTTAAGAACATTACCATATAAAACAGCAATGATATCCGCAATGGAAAGAGCGCTTCCGATGTGCGAGGCTTTAGCGTTAAAAACCATCTCCAGTGATTTTTTTCTAAGAGTATTAGCTAGCAGTTTTGTATCGATCATTTTTTACCATAAGTAAGTCACGAATTTGGGCTGTTATATAAGCAACGTGTTCTCGTTTTAAGCAAACACCGCTAGGCAAATTTAATGCGTTATTGCCAATATAATTTGCTGTTGGCATAGGCTCTGTTTCATAACCCCAAATTGGATATTGACTAATAGCGGGGAACACAGGCCTACTATCAACATTTCTTTCTTTTAATAGCTTAATTAGATCATCACGAAATACCGTGCAATTATTTTTTAATAAAATGCTTGTCATCCAATAAATGCTTTTTGCATCTGCTACTTCTTTGTTAAGTGATATATTATTAAGATCCGCCAAATCTTCCTCATACCATGAAAAGATTCTTCGTTTCATTTCTATTAATTCATTAACTCGCTCAAGTTGTGCCAACCCAACTGCCGCCTGAACATTTGACATTTTGAATTTTACGCCTTGCTGGTCGATCCAAAATGTTTTGGAAGGGTTACGCCCTTGATCCCAAATTTTATGTGCCTTTTCATAGAGACGATCATCATTTGTAACAAGCATTCCGCCTTCGCCAGTTACCATCAATTTAGCGCCCTGAAAACTGAATGCTCCAAAATCGCCAAATGAACCGCAAGATTTTCCTTGCCATTGAGCGCCTATCGCTGGCGCAGCATCTTCAACAACTTTTAAATTATGACGTTTCGCAACATTTAAAATTTCGCTCATTCTGGCCGGATGTCCATACATATGAACCGGCATAATAGCTTTTGTTTTATTCGTAATTAATTTTTCAACAGATCGAGCATCTAGGTTCCATGTATCCAATTCAACATCAGCAAACACGGGCGTTGCCCCCACATACCTTACAGCATTTGCAGTAGCCACCCACGTTTGATCTGGCACTATAACTTCATCTCCAGGGCCAATATCCAATGCTAAAAGAGCTATTTGCAATGCACCTGTACAACTCGATGTAGCCATTGCATATTTAGCGCCCACATATTCTGCAAACTGCTTTTCAAAGGCAGTAAGGTATTTGCTCCAATTTTTATTCCAACCATTTAGAGCAGCATCGAATGAATAAGCAGCTTCTTTTGCTGAAATAGATGGGCCTGCTGTTAAAATCATTGTTTTCCCGATAGTTAAATCAGGCTCAGGTTTCCATTCCATTTTTACAAAGTATTTATCCGGCTTTTGGAAAGATTCCGCCTCTTTAAACACCACCATTGTTTCCTTGCTTTCCTTAATTAAAGGTATGCGGTTGATCTCTTTGAAACCATTATTTTTATAGAAAGCAATTGCATTTTCATTATCATCCATCACTCGAAGAAAAAAGCCCTGCGTTCCAATTACGGTGCGAGCCCATTCCATCAGCGCGTGCATCGCTTTAGAAAATATGCCTCTTTCTATAGACTGCTCACCGCGAACCACATTATCAACTTCAAAAAGCCCTTCCTCGTTAAGGCATCCATTGAAACCAAGATGCCCGATCACTTTGCCTACATTACTTACAACAAGAAACAATATTCTTTCATCCGAACTTAACAATCGCTCTGAAAGCCAGCGAAGCGTACTTTCATCTGTAGCTTCAAATTGCGTTGGATATACAGTAACATTTTTATTACGCCATTTTGTTAATTTCCGAATAAGTTCTTCATCCATTTTATGCGCATCACATACTGGAAGAAGATATCCATATCCTTCAACAGGAATTGCTCTCAAATAAGCTTCTTGGACATTTTTAGCAGATTTCATGAACCTAAAATTATTTCTAACAGAATCATGATAAATCTTGATCGACTCTAGATTCATACAGCTTTCCTTTTTGTATATTTCGAAGCAAAATTAGTAAATACCTCATGAATATAATTAATTTGTTCATTGGATAGCCCATGATGACAACCTATAAGTATACCGCCTCGCATAACAGCATCTGCATTTAAGTATCCATTTTCTGTCGCAATATGAGGAATATTCTTAAAGCCCGGTTGCCTCAAAATATTCCCTGTAAAAATTGTACGCGTCTGGATATCATGCTTTTCCAAATAAATCTGCATGTCTGTTCGTGTAAACGGTGCATCATTTTTCACAGTTAGCGGAAACGCAAGCCAACCCGTTCTTGACCCTTGTAACTGCTTAGGCATAATAAACCAATCATTATATTGTTCAAAAAAGCGATAGTGTTTGGCAAAATTTTCTTCTCGTAATGCTATATTTTTTTCAAGCTTATCTAGCTGCACCAGGCCAAATGCAGCCCCCATTTCTGATGGCTCTAAATTATACCCAAGTTTTTCGAAAATAAACTTGGCATCATATTGAATATCATCAAGCATAATATTAAATCGACTTTCTATTGATTCTGAATCGGCAAACAAAGAAGAGCTGCGGCCCCAACTTCTAAGCAGTTTGGCGATTCTAAAATGTTTTTCACTATTGACACATAGCATTCCGCCATTGCCTGCACAATTAATAACATGGGAGCCATAAAAACTTGTTGTTGAAATATCACTGAAAAATCCCGCTGATTTTCCGTTTATTGTTGCACCCAACGTATCGGCAGAATCTTCAATTACAATTAAATTATGCTTATCAGCAATTGCACGAACTGCAGACCAATCGGGCAAATTACCTAATAAATTAGGAATCATCACTGCTTTTGTTTTTTTAGTAATCATTTGCTCAATTCCATTAGCATCTATATTGTAAGTACCTGGTTTTACATCTAAAAAAACAGGTATTAATTTATTTTTTACTATAGGTGCGACTGTTGTTGAAAAAGTTAGAACCGGCGTAATTACTTCTGCACCCTCAGGTAATTCTAAAATTTCAACGGCCAGATAATTAGCTGATGTTCCCGAATTTAACATTATTCCGTATTTTTTATTATATAATTCTGAAACCCGTCTTTCCATTTCATGAACACTCTTACCCATTTGCGTTGACGTGCGCAAAACATTTTCAACTGCTTTAATTTCCTCTTCGCCATGAACAGTTTGCCCATAGGGGACACGCATTTTTCCTTTTAAATTTTCCATAGCATTTTACCTCATCTCATTAATTTGCGATCTCATTAGTTCCACTAAATCATTATTCGAATAATACGATTTGTACCATTCAATAGTTTTATCCAGGGCTGCATTCAAATTAAAACGCGGTGACCATCCTAACACTTCCCTTGATTTTTGTGTATTTAAACAAAGAAGTTCAGCTTCTTTTTTGTGCTCAGTTATATCCTCTTGCCAATCACAAGCTCCCCATTTTTTGGCAACATAATCAACAATCTTGGAAACCGGTTGAGCGTCTGCTACGTCAGGGCCAAAATTCCACCCGCTATTATAAATTGATGGCATTAGGCAGCAGCGTTCAGCTAACATCAGGTACCCGTTTAATGGATCCAATACATGCTGCCAGGGTCTAACAGCGCAGGGGTTGCGAATCTGCGCTTTTTTTCCAGAAGAAAAAGCTTTTATCAGATCTGGAATGAGCCGATCGGAAGACCAATCACCTCCGCCAATAACATTTCCTGCCCGCACGGATGCTAGTTGAATATTTTTTTTTTTATAAAATGATGAGCGATACGATTCGGTTATTAATTCGACACAACCTTTTGAATTACTATAGGGATCATGGCCTCCCATTGGATCAGTTTCAACAAAGGGTTTACCGCTATCATTATTTTGGTAACATTTATCTGAAGTAACATTAATAAAGACTTTTAAATTATTTATCGCCAATCCAATTTCAAGGAGATGAACTGTTCCCATAATGTTGGTGTTATAAGTTCGCAATGGATCTCGATAAGATTCCTTCACAAGGGATTGAGCCGCCATGTGAATTATTATTTCGGGGTTAATCATTTTAACTGCTTTCAAAAGATCTTCATATTGCGTGATATCAAGCTCAATATGTTTAATGATATCTTGCAATTTTAAAATTGAAAAGATACTGGGGTTCGTTTGAGGCGGGAGCGCAATACCATACACATCGGCACCCATTTCAGCAAGCCAAAAAACAAGCCAACTTCCTTTAAAGCCCGTATGACCTGTAACAAGTACTTTTTTATTTTTCCAAAAATTAGTATTCACCATATTTTCCATGGTGCGTCACCTGATTCCCAGAGTGTCTCAAGATGGTTTTTATCACGCAATGTGTCCATGGGCTGCCAAAACTCTTCATGAAAATAAGCTGTCATTTGGTTATGTGCGGACAATTGCTGCATAGGTTCGCGTTCCCATATGGACGCATCATCCTGTATGTAATCAAAAACTTCATTTTTGCAAACAAAAAAACCGCCATTTACCCAAGCGCCATCACCTTTGGGTTTTTCTTTAAATTGTTTCACAATATTTCCTTCGTATTCAATAGCTCCAAATCGACCCTCTGGCATCACCGCTGTCACCGTTGCGTATTTTCCTTTTTCTCGATGCAATTTAATCAGCGCTGAAATGTCAACATTTCCAACACCATCACCGTATGTTAGGCAAAAATCTTCATTTCCAACATAGTCACGAATTCGTTTAATTCTTCCCCCGGTCATGGTTTGTTCACCCGTATCGATGAGCGTTACACGCCATGGTTCTACATTTTCATCATGAACATGCATTTGATTTTTTTGCATGTCAAATGTTACATTCGAAGAGTGAAGAAAATAATTGGCAAAGTATTCTTTAATCATGTAACCTTTATAACCTAGGCAAAATATAAAATCGTTTAATCCATGGGCAGAATAAATTTTCATAATATGCCATAAAAGAGGTTTTCCACCGATCTCGACCATGGGCTTTGGAGTAATACTTGTCAGCTCGCTAAGGCGTGTCCCTAAGCCCCCTGCTAATATAACAACTTTCATTCCACCACCTCCCGTGACACGATTTTATCTTATATTGCCTTACATTTATAGTGTCGTTTCACCATATATAACCTCTCTTTCGCAGCACGAATAATCTTCGAAGGAGTTCGATTGCTTCCGCGCGATTGAGATTCATAATGATAAAGCTTCGCAAAAGGCGTGTATAAATTGATATAACCCGCTTCAAGCGATTTAAGGCAAAGATCAACATCGTTAAAACCTATGGGCAAATCCTGCTCATTAAAGCCATTAAGCTCTTTAAAAACCGATGTCCGCATAGCCATGCAAGCGCCGGTGACGGCTGGGTAATGACAAGGAAATATGGTACGGGGATCACTGTCTTCGGCGCGCAAATAAACGTGATAAGCCACATTGGGTAATTGATCAAATGCAGTCTCAATGCCAGCATGCTGAATTGTATTATCTTCATATAAAAGTTTTGCGCCCACAATACCAATTTCTGAGTTGATGGCGTATTTCACTAGTTCATTTAACCATTCATCGTTAATGATTTTCATATCGTTATTTAAAAATACTAAAATATTGCCGCGCGCTTTTACTGCTGCTGAATTGTTCAGTGCAGAATAATTAAAAGGGCGATGGTCATGAATGATGGTTATACCTTGCTTTTCAAGATTGTTTAAATATTCTAATGTTTCAGGTAATTCACTATTGTTATTAACGACCATGATTTCATAGGGTTTATAGGTTGTTTTTTCTTGAATGCTTTCAATCAATGGTTTTAAAAAATTAAGTTTGTCTTTGGTTAATATAATAATCGATACCAAAGGCGCTGGTGATGAAATTTGATTGGGTTTTAATGTCGATTTCGCGCGAGGCTGTTTATTTAAACAATGATCACCATCTCCTACTCCGCGAAATTTATTAATAAAAAACAACAACGTTGCTAAAGGTCCAATGATTTTACTGTATTCCACAAATAGTCTAAGCATGAGCCTTGTCGCTTTGTAAATAATAATTCAATGTTTTAATAATTCCCGTTTCAAAATTTTCTTTTGGAACCCAACTCAATTCTTTTTCAATTTTAGTGCAATCAATCGCATAACGCCGATCATGTCCCGGGCGATCTTTCACGAAAGCAATCAATGATTCGTAAGATTTTCCATCATTTCTTGGTTGAATTTTATCTAGCAGTTTACACAACGTATAAGCCACTTGTGTATTTTCAAGTTCATTTTTTCCACCAACATTGTAAGTCTCGCCTGAAATGCCTTTGTGATAAATCAAGTCAATAGCTTCGCAATGATCAGTTACATAAAGCCAATCACGAATATTTTTACCATCGCCATAAATAGGAATAGGTTGGTTCAATAATGCCTTTTGAATAATCACAGGAATCAATTTTTCGGCATGTTGTTTAGGACCATAATTATTCGAGCAATTTGATGTAGTGACATTTAATTTGTAAGTATGGTGATAAGCGCGCACTAAAAAATCAGACGAGGCTTTCGAAGCGCTGTAAGGTGAATTAGGCGCATAAGCCGTAGTTTCATGAAATAACCCCGTTTCGCCTAATGTGCCATAAACTTCATCCGTGGATATATGATGAAATCGACATTCCGGTTTCTCTTTCCAAGATGCGCGCGCTGCTTCTAATAAATGAAACGTACCTTCGATATTCGTTTTAATAAATTCGTAAGGACCTTTAATGGAATTATCAACATGTGACTCAGCGGCGAAATGAACCACACCTTCAATAGTATATTTTTCAAATAAACTTTCTACAAGTTTGCGATCGCAAATATCGCCTTTGATAAATACATAATTATCTGCGTTTTCAATATCCGTTAAATTGGCAAGATTTCCCGCATAAGTTAATTTATCTAAATTTATAATACAGTAATGCGGGTATTTCTTAACAAAATATTCTACAAAGTTGGAACCAATAAACCCGGCGCCGCCAGTGATTAAGATAGTCTTGTAATGCATCGATCGAGCGCCTCTTGCCAGTCTGAAATGGTTAAATTAAATCGTTGTTTAATTTTCGTTGTATCTAACACGGAATATTTAGGACGTTTTGCGGGGGTTGGATATCCTTCTGTTGGGATAGGATTAGCTTTGCACGATAAACCTTTATTAGCAAATATCTTCTCCGCAAATTGACACCAAGTCGCAGACCCTTCATTGGTGAAATGATAAATAGCTTTTTCGTTTTCATTCATTTGTGGCATTATTTTATAAATCGCTTGCGCAATATCGTAGGCATAGGTGGGACTTCCCATTTGATCATCCACCACATTGAGACTTTCGCGTTCTGCGCCTAAGCGCAACATGGTTTTGACAAAATTGTTTCCGTATTCAGAATAAACCCACGCCGTTCGAATAATGATCGCTGTTTTAGCATGAACTAATACTTGTCTTTCGCCTGCTAATTTACTTTCGCCATAAACAGATTGCGGATTAACGGGATCAGTTTCTTGATAAGGTTTTTTCGAAGTTCCATCAAATACATAATCGGTTGAAATATGAATTAACGGAATATTGCATTTTGCGGACAATTTCGCTAAGTTTTCTGCACCCAATTCATTTACTGAAAAACATTGGGCTTGTTCAGTTTCTGCTTTATCGACTTTTGTATAGGCGGCGCAATTAATAATGCCGGTTAATGTATGTTTTTCTCTAACAGATTCGCATTGATCAAGGTTTGTAATATCCAGCTCTTGCGATGTTTTAAATACCGCTTCCTTATCATTATAAAACTTTTTAAGTTCTGAACCCAGTTGTCCACCCGCACCTGTAATTAAAAACATGGCGACTCCTGATATTGCTTAAATTTAGGCCATTGCACATCCTTTTCTTCTTATACCATCAAATCCGCTGGAATACACCAATCAATTTTCAATCCTGCATCATTAAAACAAATCCCGCCTTCGCTGGCTTTATGATAAAAATCATCGCACTTGTAAAAAAACACAGCATCATCTGACAACACGGAAAACCCATGCGCAAAACCATGAGGAACATAAAGCTGTTTTTGATTTTCATCCGAGAGCTCAATGGAAAACGTTTGACCATACGTCTTGGAATGCGATCGTATATCAACAATCACATCTAATACTTTACCTTTCAACACACGAACTAATTTCGCCTGAACATGATCACCGGTTTGAAAATGCAACCCACGAACAGTGCCGTATTTTGAATAAGATTGATTATCCTGTACGAAATTACAATCGACGCCAGCCTCTGAAAATAGATTTTTGCTATAGGATTCGAAGAAACTTCCTCGAGAATCACCAAATACTTTCGGTTCAAATATCAATGCACCTGCTAAGGGGGTTTCTATAAAAGGCATGCTCGCTCCTGAGGTTTGCTTGATTGTAATTTCGCAATCATATTTTGCAAATACTGGCCATACTCACTTTTCTCAACCAGTTTTGCAGATCGCTTTAATTGCTCAAAATCAATAAACCCATTGTTATAAGCAATTTCTTCTAAGCACGCTATTTTTAAACCCTGTCGTTTTTCAATCGTATGCACAAATACCGACGCTTCAATTAAATCTTCATGTGTGCCTGTATCTAACCAAGCTGTGCCTCGACCTAAATCTTTGAGCACTAAATCATTTGCATCGACATATCGGTTGATAACTGATGTAATTTCTAATTCACCTCGTGCCGAGGGTTTTGCAGACTTAGCAAAATCGACGCAACGATTATCAAAGAAATAGATCCCTGGAATTGCATGATCCGATTTTGGAAGAGCAGGTTTCTCTTCCACGCTAATCACTCGGTTATGTTCATCTATCTCAGCGACGCCGTAACGGGAAGGATCATTCACAGGATATCCAAAAATAATTCCCCCTGATGTTAAGGTGCTTGACTCTTTAAGAATCTGCGTTAACCCATGACCATAGAAAACATTATCGCCTAATATGAGGCAAACGGAGTCATTACCAATAAATTTTTCCCCAAGTATAAAGGCTTCTGCAAGACCTTTAGGCTCCATCTGCTCTTGATATTGAAGTGTTAAGCCAAACTTTGAGCCATCACCCAAAAGCGCCTTATAAAGTGGCAAATGTTCAGGGGTCGAAATAATCAAAATATCCCGGATATTCGATAGCATTAGAATAGAAAGAGGATAATAAACCATGGGCTTATCATAAATAGGTAATAGCTGCTTGGAAGCCGCTAAGGTACAAGGGTAAAGCCGGGTCCCTTTGCCACCTGCTAAAATAATGCCTTTCATCTGTTTCAATCCCGTATAAAAACTGCTATTTTAAACCATTTAAAGGGGAAAGTTAAGTTCATGTCCATGCGTTTATCCCTCAGTATCGTATTGTTTTTTACGGACTTTCCTGTGTTGGAAAAGTGCCTTAAGTGCCTGTTTCAAGGAGCACCTGAAACAGCGATCCTTTATATCGTGGATAACAGCTGTTCTGAGGCTTACCATGCTGATCTGCTGTCTTTTTTAGAACCCTGGAAAAACAGCTTAAATGTAAGGGTTATTCTATCTCCTGATAACCGTGGCTATGGCGCGGGTCATAATCAAGTCATTCGGCAAGTGGATTCTACTTACCACGTTGTGCTGAATGCAGATGTTTTTGTCGACCCAGATGCTTTGAATCAAGCGATTCGCTTTATGAATAATCATGTTGATGTAGCTTTGTTGTCTCCTGCCGTACGAGGTGAGGATGGCGAACGTCATTATTTATGCCGGAAAAATCCTAATTTTTTCACTCAGTTTTTGCGAGGCATCGCGCCGAGTTTCATTAAAAAGCATTTTCAATCGGAATTAGATAAACTCGTTTATAAAGATCACGATTATAATTCAGTGATTTATGATGTTCCATTTTTAACAGGTTGTTTTATGTTTTTTCGAACCTCCGTATTAAAACAGATCGGTGGTTTCGACGAGCGGTATTTCTTATACATGGAAGATGCGGATATTACGCGAGAAATTTTGCGTGTAGCGCGCACCGCTTATGTACCAAGTGTAAAAGTGATTCATCTTTGGAAGCGCGCTATTCGCACTTCCAGGAAGCACAAATGGTACGCTATTAAAAGTTCATTTATTTATTTTTGGAAGTGGGGATATTCATTATCGAACCCCTTGGCCAAATATTAACTACGGGACTATTCGTTTCAATAGCCGTTTGATAGGCCTGCGACCAATCAGGACCCGAAAATGTTCGATTCACACGACCGATGGAAGATAACGTGAGAAATATAATCAAAAAGAAAATAAACCGGTTTTTTGTTTTCTGATAGGCCAACAATATATAGAGCATTATTAAAACATTCGATGCGTAGAAATAACGCCCCCCGCTCAATGAAGAAATAAGTTCAGCCTTATTTTGGCCCAGAGAAAATGCAAGCGATAAAACAGACAAAGTAATCACCGCAAATGCTATCACGATAAATCTATAATCACTGGATTGGCAGGCAAATTTCACGAAATAATAAATAGGGATCGAACAAAATACTGCAAAAAATAAGATGGTTAGTTTAAAGTTTACGGCAGTGGCAAGAATATCCGCTAAACGACCCCCCGTTGAACTTCCAAACAAAGGTGAAAATATTTCCTGGCTTAAAATGGGGTACCAATATAAAAGTGGGTTAAAAGTCAAAACGCGATCACCCACTTCAAAAGAGCTAAAGAAAATAATAAGCAGCTGAATAATACTGGTAGAAAGTAATATAAAAAACTGTACTAATGCCTCTTTATTCTTTGTCCTTGTCCATGAAACTAAAAATGCAGGCATAAGGAAGTTGGCAGGTATTCCGCTTAAACCAGATAAAACTAATAATATTCTGAACAGCCATTTTTGAAAGTTGGTTTTGATTTCGATAAGAGAAATGACCCCCACTAACAATGAAAAATGAAAATGCAAATTAATGCTGTTTGTCCATACTTCAGACGCTTGAGGTAAAGCAGCTGCGATAAGTATTAAAGCAAATACGGCAATTTTTGATAAGCCAATATTTTTATAATAAACAATAATTAATAATAGGGGTAGTGCTTGTAAAATAAGCGAAAGATAAGTTGTGACTAAAGGCGCATATTTTAAATCCACCAAAAAGGATAGCAAAACAACAATGTTGGTTATAATCTCTAAATGACCATAATAAATATAAAACAACCCGTCAATCCAAGATAATTCAGCGATATCAGCATAAAAAACACTGCCTTCTTCCGCCCAGAAACGACCATTTAAAAAATATTTTCTCATTTTTAGAATACATAAACTAAAATAAAGAAAAGAGGCCGAACAATAAAATACCCTTTCATTGTAAATCCATTTCATAAAAATTTCCTTTACCTTACACAGTTTTTCGAACTTGAAAAGTTCCTATCAAAAAATAAGCCCCACCAATTAAAACAGAAATCATTAAAAGTCCTAATTGGCTCAATGTGCTGATGCTAAATCCAACACTTTCACTTAAACCAAATAATCCATAAGCGCTAGCCAGCGTGATTTGAGCAACGCCAATACCCATAGGAGTTAATGGCAACATAGATACAATAAGCGCTAAAGGAATCAAGAAAAATTGCAATGCAAACATTCCCTGCCCTGTTTCTTGTGTTTGCAAATAAACTCCAACAAAAACCAATCCAGTTAATAAAATAAAAACAGCTAAAAGATTATAAACGAGAACCAATATTAATGCTCGTCTATTGCCACTTTGCACAAGCATATGATAGGTATTGACCAATTTTAAAAAGATATCGGGAAGTTTAAATTTTGTTAGGAATTTCATAAGATAATCTAAAATCAATAATCCAATAATGAATAAAATAAATAAAACAAGCGGCAGATAAACCAAAATCTCAGCCATTTCAGAGTAGTCATTTGAATAATTCGTCATAATAAAAATACTAAATATAGTACACCAAAAAAGAATGGCGACAAGACCTAGAATACGATCAAGCACTAGAACAAGCGCAAGTTGTGTTTTTGATATAGATGGATCATGTTTTTTAATATAGAAAAATTTAACAACATCAGCACCCATTACGCCTGGCATCAAATTCCCTACAAACAGTGATGACATATTCGCTCTAAAAACATCAAATAACTGTGTCGGTCGCCCTAATGAATGTAAAATGGATTGTAATCGCAGGGTAGTTAAAACTTGATTAAAAAACCAACAAATTGGAATAACACATAAAAGTATCGGATTTGTTAAAACTAAACGAAACTGATCAGCATCAAAGCGACCCCAAACCACCCACAAAATAATCGCAGCAATTAATATCTTAAGAGCATATTTAAGCAGATTCATTTAAGACGCTCCAATGGAACGCCAGGAAAATACCTTAACGTTCTTAATTTAAGTAATTGGCAAAAAACTTGGATATAGACCTTCATTCGTTTTTTAGACCAACTTGAAACCCCTTCTCGGCGGCCATGAAATGTCACGGGAATTTCTTTTATAGCCCAGTTGTTTACACGCGCCAATGAAATAAGCTGCGAATCAAAGACAAATGTTTTCATTCGCTCTGCAGGCACTAAATCTAATAAGGAACGGTGAAACATTTTAGGTAAACCATTGACATCTTTCACACGAAGTCCTAAAAATAAATTTCCTAACAGTGTGTAAACATGGCTTACAATTTGAGTTTGTAATGGGTCGTGACGAATAGTTCGTTGGCCCTTAACAAATAATTTGTGCTTGTTGTCATCGCACGTTGAAAATGCTTTAAATACCTTAATTACATCATCAGGCATTACTTGTAAATCGCCCGGGATATAACAAAGCACCTCTGCTGCTGCATATTTACATCCCTCATAAACACCACCACCATAATTTTGATTTTCATCTAAATGAACAGGTTTAATCCAAGTGTAAATTTTCGCAACCTGGTTAACAAGTTCCCCAGTATTGTCTGAAGAGCCATTATTAACTAAAATTAATTCTGTCATCCCCTGTTCGGGCAAGCCACTTTTAAAAATAACATCAACTAACTCTGTTATATTTTTTCCTTCATTCCACAACGGAATAATTAAACTAAATTTCATAAGCCTTCCCTGATGATATATTAAAAATTGCGCTCACCGGATCAACATTGTCTATTTGAATGCCGTGAACCTGGCGGTTTGATGAAATAAGACCATTTATCAATGGACAAACAAAAAATGTAGAATTTACAGTGCTGATGTTAGGATTTTCAATACCAAAGCTTATTGCTTTCAAATAAGTAACAACATTTCTAAAAATATAAACACCCGCTGAAGCATGTTGAGAAATAACTTGTTTTTCTCTCGCCTCTTCCACCTGGCTTCCATTTAATTTTAAATAACTAAACTTTGGGTCATTGGAAGAAAAATACGGAACAATAGCATCAACATTTTGATGCATACCGAAATAGCATTCCGGATCTAATGACAAAGAAAAAGCGATATCGGCTAAATCAACAATCACAGGCTTATCCAACTGTTTTGACAATGCTACCCCTGCTAGCACAGAAAAAGGTGCGCCCGAAGTCAAATTGCTCAATACAACGGTGTTTGCCCGCGGATACTCTTTTTGAATGAACAATTGCATTTGATGGGTGTGATCGTCTTGTTGTCGTAGCACAAAAATCAGTTGATTATTTTCATTTTGGACCCACAGACGATTAGATAATACATGCTGTATTAAAGTAGTTCCTGCTACTGGGTAAAGCGGTCTTATCCCAAAACGTTCCGTATAAAAATCGGGGCCCGCTAGTGGAACAACAATTAAGCACATAAGCCACGCTCTATAAATAAATTAAGATCATCTGGCGTTCCAAGGCCATGCATATCTTTATGGTTGATATCGTAGATTCCAATTTTTTTTCCTGAAGCAATTAAATAATTATAAACCGGACAGGTATAAAATTCATTATTAACGCGATCATTTGCAACAATCATATCAATAGCTGCATCCACAAAATATTTTCCTTGAGAAAAATAATAAAGCCCCACAGTAGCATGCTCCGATATGGCGACTTTTTCTTTAACTTCTTCCACCAGGCCCTGTGCATTGGTTTTTGCAAATGACCACTTCGGATCGCGATTTTTATCTGTAAACGTTAATATAGACCCATCTAGTTTTCTTTGAGCACAATCATCAATGTAATCAGAAATATTATCATCGACATATTGATCTGAATTTGCCAATAATAACGGTGTTTCATTATTAATAAGTCTATGTGCATGCAAAACAGTGCAGGCAGCTCCCTCTGTAAGCTTGTCAACGGGAATAAAAGTAACATCAAAATTTTTCTTTATACGTTCGACAATCTTTGTCTGCGATATAAGATGTTCTGTACGAGCCAATAATATGTATTTCGCATCGTTCAAATTTAGGTTATCAAGCACTAATTCAATAAGAGTCGTACCATTGATTTCAATAAATGGTTTTGGTGTTTTGTACCCTGCATTTACAAATCTCGACCCCTGGCCAGCCATGGGAATAGCAACATTAATCATTCTCAAATTCCTTAATTTTTTGAGGCGAATAAAAAGAGTGGTATTCGCTTGAATTAATAGCATATGTTTTCAAGTTTTTGTTTGAAAGAATCATTTCATTCAATACTAACGAAGTATAATAAGCCCCGCTATGGTTCCTATTCTTGATAATACTTTTCATGGCGCTCGAAACAAAGTCTTGACCACGCTTAAAGTAATACAAACCTGCGATCGCATTTCGGCTGATAGGTTCCTTTTCGGCCGTTTCCACTAAGTCATTTTCCCCCGAAACTCTTGCGTATGACCATTGCGGGTGAACCGAATCAAAACATACAACGCCGCCATCCACTTCGGGTTTTGAGAAAAACCCAACGACTGAATTTAAATCATGTTCAACGATTTGGTCCGCATTAGCAATTAAAAGTGGACTCTGATGATTAAAATGTTTTACTGCCAACAATAAACTACAAACAGCACCCTTAGTCGCCGCCTGCTGTATAACAATTTCACAATTATTATTCGTTAACATATTCAAAACATTATCTAGGCGATATTGTTTAACATCATTATCATTTACAACAAACACAAAACGTTTTTCCACTTGAATTGTCATAAGATTTTCAATAACTTGTTGAATCATGGGCTTACCCAGCACTTCTTGGAATACTTTAGGAAAACGGTATTCTTCTTGCGGAAAAAATGCGGAGCTTCCAGCCATAGGAACTGCAATAGTTAACATACCACTTCCTCCCGGTTTATTTCTTTAATACGTTCTGTTATACGTGTGTAAGTAACCTCTTGAACTGATTGCACCATTAACAAATGTGCGCCACTGGCCTTAGCTGCTTTAATTCCATGTTCATTGTCTTCAAGAATAAGCGTTTCATCGGGTTTCACGCCCAATCTATTCATGCATGTGATATATATTTCCGGGTCAGGCTTTGAATTAACGACGTCTTGATTAGAAAGATATAAATCAAAATGATTAATAATCATTGCCTTATCAAGCATAAGCTCAACCGTTTTACGAATAGAATTAGAACATACTGCTAACTGATATCCTTCCGCTTTTAAGCGCGAAAGTGCATATTCATGGGCAAATAATGGTTTACATTTTTGATGGACGACATCTAAAGTATATTGCTGTTTGATGTCATTGATAAACTCATGCAGCTCAATAGGAAGCCCGCGCTCCAACGTAAGCATTTCCAATTTTTTGCGAGTGGGCAATCCGTCGTAAGTAACCAGATGATCATAACGACTGATTTCCATTCCAAATAAGCTCAACGCATTATTGAGGGCTTCATAATGCCATTCTTTAGCGTCAATTAAAACACCATCCATATCGAATAAAATTGCCTTAATTTTGCTCATTTAAAGAACTCCTCCGCTTCTCGCGGTTTATCCGTACAAAGCATTAATTTTCCCGAAGGGCAACCTTGATCCATTGCTTTCATAATAGCATCCCATTGACCCTGATATTCTCTTCCATGCAATTCGGGCGATACAATGCAGACGTAATCTGTTTCATTAGCCAGTTTTAAAATCAGATCCGCATCTATCCATGGCCCTTTTAATTCGTCCAGCCAAATTCCATGGGCATTTAAAGCTAATTCCGGATGATACTCGACATCACTGCGTCGCACAAACGTTCGCATGTCTTTCTTAAAATAACCTAACGTATCCGGAACAGACATATCAAAGACAAAATAATTTGTAATACCATAATTGATAAGCCGCTGGTTTAAAATTTCTTGCAACCCATCACATTTAATATTAAGAGCTAACGTAGAGGTCAAATTATTTTCGCGATAATATATAAACAGCTCATTAAGATTAATGGATTTTCCCAGCTCGGGCATATCATGTGAAATCACCAACTCTTGGTTGATATCACGTATATCGGTTTCTAAGCCATAACCTTCGTCAAGACCTTTAAATAAAGCATCCAAGCTATTGCGCTCGTCTTTTTGAAACCACAACCCTCTATGCGCAAGAAACTCCATCATAACACCTTATAATATTTCCATGATCTTTTCAGATGCTGGTTTGTATTTTTTAGTAATACCGCCATCCACTGAATAGTTAATTAAGCCTGACCCCAAATACATGAATCCACGATTCTCTATATTTTCGATAAATTCATCATACACATTTTCATTAACAAAGAAACTAAAAGCTCTATCTGGAAAAGAAATTGTTACATGTCGGTATCCCATTTTCTCTAAAGCATCAAACGATCCCGCCCGATAATAAATAACATTGACCATCCCAGGATTGAAAGCTGCGTCCTGTAATGCTTGATGTATTTTTTCTTTTAAATCTACTTGCTCTGAAAAATCGCCTCTTACTACTGGCTCATAAAACGCTATAACGTCAGGACGGTATTTATAAATAGCTTCATACCCTCTTTTTCGGTGAAGTATATCGCCCGACGATAATGGTTGAAGCGGCATACCTGTCATATCGGGATTACTTACCCCTAAAAGCCCTAGCATATCCCGCTCTGAATAATACATAATAGTCGCTTCTTCGGGGCTCGAAACAATTGTCCTCGAAGGAAGGGTATTACGAAGAAAAGAGCCGAGAGAGGCTAAACTATCGATACGTTTCCACTGGTGTTCATTAGGGTGTCTAAGCGCGCGCAGAGTGTCATAAAAGTTGTTATCTCGAGGACTGTGCTTCGTTCCTACGTAGCCAACAAACAACAACATGGTGAATGTTATTAGAGCTGTGGACCGAATCCATGATTTTAATCCAAAATAAAATATACCATACATTAAAACTAACAATGACAACATCATGCACAGATTAAAAGGGAGCCCATATCGGTTCCATCGCGCTGGGAACCAATCCCCTCCTCCCGTGTAATAAGGGAGTATGAAGCAAAATGCCACCGCATTTAACATTAAAAGTCGATTAACAGATTTTTTAAATTTAATTTGCTCGTCGCCAGTTCTACAAATTATCAAAAGCGCAATGTATAAGAAGAAAATCATTAATGCCATCAAATGAAGTTCATGAATTGAGATCATTTCAGTAAATCGACCTAGTCCCGAAGCAATAAACCCGGTATCAAAGCCAGTGCTTTTAAATAAAATTGGGTTAGGAATTGGGTG
>CAYUEL010000012.1:0-23686 GCA_964443025.1 uncultured Gammaproteobacteria bacterium
GCTAACAGAGCATGAGCGTTAGCGAGTGATCAGGTGAGTCAACGATTTACCTGATCACTAAAATAGTTCTTTAACATTGAGATAGGTAAAATGCAAAAACAAAGTATACGTATTGTATTAAAAGCGTTTGACCACTTGCTGATCGATAATGCGACGGCAAAGATTGTGGATATTGCAAAACGTACGGGTGCGCATTTGCGCGGCCCAGTGCCTTTGCCAACAAGAAAGCGCAAGTTTAACTTGCTCATTTCTCCACATGCCAATAAAGATGCGCAAGAGCAGTTTGAATTGAAATTCCACAAACGCCTAGTGGATATCATCGGTCCTACTGACAAAACAGTAGACGCGTTAATGAAGCTTGACCTTTCAGAAGGCGTTGATGTGCAGATTAAGGTCGATAGCATCGAAGAATAGTGAGGAGTGAATTATGGCCATAGGGCTTGTTGGAAAAAAATGCGGCATGAGTCGCATCTTCAAAGAAGATGGGAGCGCTTCAGCTGTGACTGTGGTCCAGGTGTTGCCTAATGTTGTTACGCAAATTAAAACCCTAGAAAACGATGGTTATACCGCTGTCCAAGTGACTACGGGTAAGAAAAAGAAAACCCGCGTTACGAAAGCGCTTGCGGGTCATTTTGCGAAAGCTAATGTTGAACCTGGTTTGGGTTTATGGGAATTCCGTTTAAAGAGTGATGAACTGGCAAGTTATAAATTAGGCGATGAAATCAAATTGGATAGTTTGTTTTCAGCAGGCCAAAAAGTCGACGTCACTTCAGTTTCAAAAGGTAAAGGTTTCCAAGGTACGGTAAAACGTCACAATTTCCGCACGCAAGATGCAACGCACGGTAACTCGTTATCGCATCGTGTTCCAGGTTCTATTGGCCAAAACCAAACACCGGGTCGTGTATTTAAAGGCAAGAAAATGTGTGGTCACATGGGTGATGAGCGCGTTACCGTTTCTTCATTAAAAGTTATTGCTGTGGATGTCGAAAGACAACTGATTATGGTGGGTGGTTCTGTGCCTGGTGCTGTGGGTGCGTCCGTGACAATCAAATCGGCTGAAAGGGTTTAGGGGTAGATCATGGAACTGAATGTTATTAAAGGTAAAGCAGTTAAAGTTTCTGAAGCCGTGTTTGGTGTGGAATTTAACGAGGCGTTGGTGCATCAAGTCATAACGGCTTATCAAGCCGGTGCGCGCCAAGGTACTCAAAAGCAGAAAAATCGTTCAGAAGTGAGCGGTTCAACAGCGAAACCCTGGCGTCAAAAGGGTACGGGTCGTGCGCGATGCGGATCTCGTATTGGACCTTTATGGCGTGGGGGCGGTGTAACGCATGCTGCAAGACCTCGTGATTATTCACAGAAAGTGAATCGCAAAATGTACCGCAATGCTATTCGTGGCATTTTATCTGAATTAATTCGCAATGAACGCATTCTTGTTGTGAAAGAAATTACTTTAGCGGATCATAAAACGAAAACATGTAAAGCTTGGTTGTCTGATATCGGTGTTGATTACGCATTGATCATCACTCACGGCGTTGATAAAAATTTATTGTTAGGTGCGGGCAACTTACCGCATGTAGCTGTGATAGAACCACAACACGTTGATCCCGTTTCATTGGTTCACTTTGATAAAGTGGTTATTACCGAAGAAGCGCTTAAAAAACTTGAGGAGATTTACGCATGAACAAAGAAGCATTGTACGGCGTGATTAAAGCTCCAGTTGTTTCTGAAAAAAGCACGTTGGCCATGGAAGTGCATAATCAATATGTTTTTGTGGTGGATAAACGTGCAAATAAAACAGATGTTAAACAAGCGATAGAAGCCATGTTTAATGTTAAAGTCACGAGTGTGAATTTGTTAAACCAAGAAGGCAAAGAAAAGCGTACACGCTTTAAGCCGGGTAAACGTGCGAATGTGAAGAAAGCCTACGTCACATTAGCGGAAGGGCACTCAATTGAAGTAATGGGCGCTGAGTAAATTTGAGGAAACGTCATGACAGTGAATATTAAAAAATTACGTCCGATAACCCCCGGTGCTCGTTTCACCGTGGTTGTGACGGAAAGCGAGTTACACAAAGGACGTCCTTATCCTAGTTTGGTCGAGTCTAAACCTAAGCGTACCAGTGCGCGCAATAACAACGGTCATATCACCGTTGAATGCCGTGGTGGTGGTCATAAGCGCTTGCTACGTAAGATCGACTTTAAACGTAATAAAGATGGGATCCCAGGTCGTGTTGAACGCTTGGAATATGATCCTAATCGTACGGCGCATATCGCTTTAGTAGTGTACAAAGATGGCGAAAGACGGTATATTATAGCCCCTCGTGGTGTTAAAGCTGGTGCGGAATTGATGTCAGGGCCTGACGCCCCCATCAAAGTGGGTAACTGCTTACCGCTGGTTAAAATGCCCCAGGGTACGATTGTTCATTGCGTTGAAATGAAGCCAGGTAAAGGCGCGCAAATGATCCGTAGCGCAGGTACTTCAGCCACATTGATGTCTAAAGACGATGATGGCCGGTATGTGCAAATCAAGCTGAAATCTGGCGAGACGCGCCGTGTTTTAGCGGATTGTCGCGCAACCATTGGTGAAGTTGGATTTTCTGAGCACGGTTTGAAGGTTTTAGGTAAAGCTGGCGCTGCTCGCCATCGGGGTTGGAGACCACATGTTCGTGGTGTTGCGATGAACCCTGTGGATCACCCGCATGGTGGTGGTGAAGGTAAGACATCGGGTGGTCGCCATCCGGTCAGCGAGAAAGGTATTCCGACAAAAGGTCATAAGACACGCAATCGGAAGAAAGATTCACAGAAATATATTGTACGGGATAGACGTGCTAAGTAATTAAAGAGAGGTTAGTGTGCCACGTTCAACGAAAAAAGGACCTTTTGTCCATCATAGCTTGCTCAAAAAGGTGCTGGAAGTTATTAAAACACAGTCGAAGAAGCCGATCAAAACGTGGTCGCGCGCTTCTACGGTCATTCCTGACATGGTAGGGTTGACGATTGCCGTACACAATGGCCGTTTACATGTGCCTGTTTTCGTCACGGAGAATATGGTGGGTCACAAGCTAGGTGAATTTTCACCTACACGTACCTTCAGAGCGCACTCAGGTGATAGAAAGGCGAAAGAAGGTAAAGAGGGAGAATAACGATGCAAGTATCAGCGCATTTAAGAGATGTCCGCATGTCACCGCAGAAGACCCGCTTAGTGGTCAATAAAGTACGCGGTAAGCGTGTGGGTGAAGCGTTGGACGCGCTAAGATTTTTACCGCAAAAAGCGGCAACGATGGTAATGAAAGTGTTAAACTCGGCTATTGCCAATGCGGAAAACAATTTGGGCGCCGACATTGACGAACTTTATATTAAAGAGATTTTTGTAGACCAAGGTTCGCACTTTAAGCGTATCCACGCACGTGCGAAAGGTCGTGGTGATCGCATTACTCGGCCAACTACGCACATCACAGTAACAGTTGCCGATAACGAAGATAAAGAGAGAGATTAGTTTATGGGTCAGAAAGTACATCCTAATAGCATTCGACTTGGCATCATTAAAGAGCATGCTTCACGTTGGTTTGCGAATGTGAAAGATTATCCTGAGATGTTGCTCAGTGACATGAAAGTGCGCGATTTTTTGAATAAAAAATTAGCGCAGGCGCAAGTCAGTGAGATACGCATTTCGCGTCCATCTAAGAATGCGGTGATTACTGTTAAATCAGCGCGACCTGGATTAGTGATCGGTAAAAAGGGCGAAGACATTGAACCGTTGCGCCAAGAGTTGATCAAGATTGTAGGCATGCCGGTACAAATCACAATTGAAGAAGTGAGAAAGCCTGATTTGGATGCAAAATTGGTTGCGCAAACGGTTGCGCAACAATTGGAAAAACGTATTATGTTTCGTCGTGCAATGAAGCGTGCGGTCAGTAATGCATTACGTGCTGGGGCACAAGGCGTGAAAGTATGTGTAAGTGGTCGTTTGGGTGGTGCAGAGATTGCACGTACCGAATGGTACCGTGAAGGTCGTGTTCCGTTGCACACATTTCGTGCGGATATCGATTACGGCACTTTTGAAGCCAAGACAACCTACGGTATCATCGGCGTCAAAGTTTGGATTTTCAAAGGCGAAGTCTTTGATAAAGTACAAGAGAAGAAGGACGAGTAGTCATGTTACAACCTAAACGTACAAAATACAGAAAACAGATGAAGGGCCGTAACCGCGGCTTGGCGCATACAGGTAGCAAAGTCAGTTTTGGACAGTTTGGTTTAAAAGCAACGACTCGTGGCAGATTGACTTCACGTCAGATCGAAGCGGCACGTCGTGCAATGACACGTTACATCAAACGTGGTGGCAAGATCTGGATTCGGATTTTTCCTGACAAACCGATTACCAAGAAACCCTTGGAAGTTCGTCAAGGTAAAGGTAAAGGTAACGTGGAATATTGGGTTGCTGAAATTAGACCAGGTAAAGTGCTTTATGAAATGGAAGGCGTAACCGAAGAAATTGCGCGCGAAGCATTTGCGCTTGCTGCTGCAAAAGTTCCGATGAAGACGACCTTTGTAATCAGGGAAATAATGTAATGAAAATAGCAGAATTGAGAAAACTGGATGCGGATAGCTTGAATGCAGAGTTGTTGAAGTTACGTGAAGAGCAACTCAGAATCAACATCAAACGAGCAACTGCGCGCAACACGCCGGTACATCGTCTGGGTGAAATTAGACGTGGGATTGCACGGATTAAAACCTTGTTGACTCAGTTAGCGACAAGAGAAGGTGGTAAATAATGACTACTGAAACAGTTGAAACAGTAAATGCAACGCAACGCTTTGTGATTGGCAAAGTGATTAGCAATAAGATGGACAAAACAGTGGTTGTCCTGCTGGTAGGTAAAAAACGTCATCCGCTATACGGAAAATACGTAAATTACAGAACGAAGTTTTATGCTCATGATGCAGATAATGCTTGCAACATTGGCGATACCGTAAAGCTACATATGTCACGCCCTTTGTCAAAGAAAAAGCGCTGGACAGTGGCAGAGATTTTAGAAAAAGCGAGTGGAGTGTAACATGATTCAGATGGGCTCAAGACTCGAAGTGGCAGATAACAGTGGTGCCCGCTCGATCGAATGTATTAAAGTGCTAGGTGGTTCAAAGCGCCGTTATGCACACATTGGCAGTGTAATTGTTGTCAGCGTAAAAGATGCTATTCCACGCGGTAAAGTAAAACAAGGTGAGATTTATTTCGCTGTTGTTGTACGTACACGCAAAGGGGTGCGTCGTGCGGATGGTTCAGTGATTCGCTTTGATAAAAACGCAGCGGTGTTGTTGAATAAACAAAAGCAACCGATTGGCACACGTATCTTTGGTCCCGTAACACGTGAGTTGCGTGGCGAAGAGTTTATGAAGATTATTTCACTAGCACCTGAAGTGCTGTAGGGTTTGATGATGGTAGCGAAAGCAAAAAAAGCCCAGCAAAAAACAGTGAAACTCAAAGTCAAAACGGGCGATGAGGTGGTTGTGATTGCTGGAAAAGATAAAGGCAAGCGCGGGCAAATCAAAAATGTGTTGCCTGATGCAAGCAGAGTATTGGTTGAAGGCGTGAACTTGTTGACCAAGCATGTACGTCCTAATCCACAAAAAGGCATTAAAGGTGGTTTGGAAAAACAAGAAGGCACGCTTCATATTTCCAACGTTGCCATTTTCAATGCGCAAACCCAGAAAGCTGATCGCGTGGGTTACAAAGTATTGAATGACGGTACTAAAGTGAGAATTTATCGCTCGACAGGCGAACAAATTGATACGAAATGAGGTTAGGTTATTATGGCCGCTAGGTTAAAAGAAAAATACAGCAAAGAGATTGTTCCAGCACTTCAAAAGAAGTTGCGTTGCAATCGTATGCAAGTGCCCAAGTTAAAATCCATTACGCTAAATATGGGCGTGGGCGAAGCTGCGTTGGATAAAAAAGTCATGGAATTTGCTTTAGGCGATTTAATGAAGATTGCAGGTCAAAAACCTGTTGTCACCAAAGCAAGAAATTCCATTGCAGGCTTCAAGATTCGTGAAGGTTGGCCTGTGGGTTGTAAAGTCACATTGCGTCGTGAACGCATGTATGAATTTTTAGATCGATTAATCAGCATTTACATGCCACGTATTCGAGATTTTCGTGGTTTATCGAAAAAATCATTTGATGGCCGTGGCAATTTCTCAATGGGCATTAAAGAACAGATCGTTTGCCCTGAGATTGATTTTGACAAAATTGATGCCATGCGCGGCTTTGATATTTGTATCAGCATTGATGCTCGAAACAATGAAGAAGCTTTTGCCTTGTTATCAGCATTTAATTTTCCGTTCAAAGAATCTAGGGAGTCTAAAAGCTAATGGCTAAAACGAGTACGACAGAACGCAATTTAAAGCGAATTCGCTGCGTTAAACGCAATAAAGTAAAGCGTGAGAAGTTAAAAGAAGAAGCGCGTTTGCTTTATGCAAGTGGGGAAGCTTCTTTTGAAGACTTGATGGATATGTCTCGCAGACAGCAGCTACTTAAGCGCAATGCGAGCCCAACGCGTGTTCGTAAGCGTTGCCAAGCCACGGGCCGCCCAAGAGGTAATAACTTCACGGGATTTAGCCGAATTATTTTACGTCAGATGATTGCTGAAGGCTTGGTGCCCGGCGTCACGAAGTCAAGTTGGTAGAGGGGTAGAACACGATGAGTATGCAAGACCCGATTTCAGACATGTTTACCCGCATTCGCAATGCTGGAGAACGTCGTCATCCGAATGTATTGGTACCTGCTTCCAAGCATAAAAAAGCGATACTGCAAGTATTGCAAGATGAAGGGTACATTGAAAACGTAAAAGATGAATTACACGAAGACAAACCGTTTGTTCGTGTGGAATTGAAATATTTTAATGGGAAACCCGTTATTGCCAAACTCAAACGTGAGTCTAAGCCAGCATTGCGTCGTTACATGGGTAAAAGTGAAATGCCGCGTATATTGGGAGGCTTAGGTTGCCTTATCGTCTCAACATCTAAAGGTGTGATGACTGATAAGCAAGCACGTGAGTTAGGTGTGGGTGGTGAAATCATTGGTTCGGTAGAGTAGTGAGTTAAACTATTATGGCATCACGTATTGCAAGAAAACCTTTAGAATTGCCGAAAGCCGTAAACGCAGAGTTTAAAGACAATGTGGTTACGATCAAAGGCCCTAAAGGAACACAAACATTGGATTTAAATCCGAAGGTTTCGTTGAAAATAACAGATAATGTTATTTATTTAGAACCTACCAATGAAGATGAGATCGCTGTTACCGGTACTATGCGTGCATTACTGGGTAATATGGTAGAAGGTGTTACTGCAGGGTTTCAAAAGAAATTGTTGCTCGTGGGCGTTGGTTATCGCGCACAAGTACAAGGGCATACATTAAATTTAAGCTTGGGTTTTTCTCATCCTGTTAAGTTTGAAATTCCTGAGGGTATTAAGATTCAAACGCCTTCGCAAACAGAAATTGTTATCGAAGGTATTGATAAGCAACTGGTTGGACAAGTGGCTGCTAATATTCGTGCGTATCGTCCGCCTGAGCCTTACAAAGGTAAAGGTGTTCGTTATTCCGATGAACAGATCATCTTGAAAGAAACCAAGAAGAAATAGGTTTAATCATGAAAAAGAAAGTTAGAAATGATAAGATAAGTGCACGTAAACGTCGTATTACGCGTTACCGTGCGAAGGCGCGTGAATTGAATGCGGTACGTTTATGCGTGCATAAAACGCCCCAACATATTTATGCGCAAATTATTGTGCCTGGTATTTCTGATAAAGTGATTGCCAGTGCATCAACATTAACGCCTAGCATTCGCAAGCAGTTAAAAGTAACGGGCAACGTTGATGCAGCGAAATTGGTGGGTGATGAGATTGCAAAAATTGCTATCAAAGCAGGTATTAAGAAAGTATCGTTTGATCGCTCGGGTTATCCTTACCATGGACGTGTAAAAGCATTGGCAGATCAAGCGCGTGAAGGTGGGCTGGAATTCTGATTTATTAGAGAAGGTGAAATAGATGTCAGGTTTTGATTCGACAACCAAAAGTGATGGCTTACAAGAGAAACTTGTTGCAGTTCGTAGAACAGCGCAAGTGGTTAAAGGTGGCCGGATATTCAGCTTCAGCGCCATTGTTGTTGTAGGCGATGGAAATGGTCGTGTGGGTATTGGCAAAGGCAAGTCACGTGAAGTGCCATTGGCTATTCAGAAAGCATTGGAAAGCGCGCGCCGCAGTATGGTCAAGATTCATCTTAACCATGGTACGTTGTTTCATGAAATTAAATCAAAATATGGTGCGTCTAAGATCATCATGCTGCCAGCTTCTGAAGGTACGGGTATCATCGCGGGTGGCGCAATGCGTGCGGTACTTGAAGTTACGGGCGTTCACAACGTATTGGGTAAATGCATAGGTTCTTCCAATCCTGTTAACGTTGTTCGAGCAACGTTGAAAGGCTTGCGTGGCATGACTACGCCAGAACAAATTGCTGCCAAACGTGGTAAATCAGTAAGAGAATTAGGTTTGATAGAAGATCAGGAATAGGGTGTAACAATGCGATTAAATGAATTAGCGCCTGCAGAAGGCTCGAAAAAACCAAGAAGACGTGTGGGCCGCGGAACGGGCTCAGGCATTGGTAAAACCTGTGGTCTTGGTCATAAAGGTCAAAAAGCACGCGGTAAAGGTAAAGTTCGTGTGGGCTTTGAAGGTGGACAAAAACCTTTGACACGTCGTATTCCTAAAAGTGGTTTTAATTCACATCTTGCACGCATCACGGCACAGGTTACGTTAACGGAAGTGCATAAGATGGAAGCAGATGTCATCGATTTGAATGCATTGCGTGCTGCAAATTTGATTCAGCATGATATTAAACGTGCGAAAATTTTTGCGTCAGGTGAAATTTCTCGTCCTGTAACTGTGCGTGGTATTCGCGTCACCAAAGGTGCGATGGCTGCTATCACAGCTGCAGGTGGCAAGGTCGAACAAGTCGAAGAAGAGTAGCTATGCTGCCTAATCAGTCAAGCTCTTTAATTGGCCTTCGTAACAAGATTCTTTTTGTTATTGGTGCGATTATTGTTTATCGTATTGGCGCACATGTTCCTGTGCCAGGCGTTGATCCTATCAAACTTAAAGAATTTTTTAGCACACAAAGTAATACTATTCTTGATCTCTTCAACATGTTTTCAGGCGGTGCATTAACGCGGTTTACTGTGTTTGCATTAGGGATTATGCCTTACATTTCTGCATCGATCATCATGCAAATGTTAGTGGCAGTATCACCTACACTGGGTGAACTTAAAAAACAAGGTGAAACAGGTCGGCAAAAAATTACTGAATATACCCGTTATGGTACGGTCGCATTAGCTGCTTTTCAATCCGTAGGTATGGCGAAATTCTTGCAAGGTGCGGGCATTGCGTTATTTGGTGGATTCCCGTTTTATTTCGTTGTGTGTGTAACCTTGGTGACAGGTACGATGTTTTTAATGTGGCTCGGTGAACAGATGACTGAGCGTGGCATTGGTAATGGTATTTCTTTGATTATCTTTGCATCGATTGTGTCAGGTTTGCCAGGTGCATTGGGCCGCATATTTGAACAAGCGCGTGAAGGGCAGATGCACATTTTAGGGTTATTGATCCTTATATTGGGTATTGTCGCAGTAACAGCATTTGTAGTTTTTGTGGAACGTGGGCAACGGCGTATCACCGTTAATTATGCCAAACGGCAACATGGTCGGAAGATGTATGCCGCCCAAACCAGCCATTTGCCTTTGAAGGTTAATATGTCCGGCGTTATTCCGCCTATTTTCGCCTCCAGTATTTTATTGTTTCCTGCGACGATCAGCGAGTTCTTCTCAAACAACCCTAACGGTTTTTTAAGTGAATTGAGCCTGATGTTGTCGCCTGGGCAACCGCTTTATCTGATTCTATTCTCCGTTTCTATCATCTTTTTTGCCTTTTTCTATACGGCACTTATCTATAATCCCAAAGAAACAGCAGATACGTTAAAGAAATCAGGCGCTTTTATCCCTGGCATGCGCCCAGGCGAACAGACGGCCAATTACATTGACGGCGTCATGACACGCCTCACCCTGACGGGTGCCCTTTACCTGGTTTTTGTGTGCTTGTTGCCCGAGTTTTTGATTTTAGGCTGGCAAGTACCCTTTGTGTTCGGTGGAACGTCCTTGTTGATTATCGTTGTGGTCATCATGGATATCATGCAGCAGGTTCAGACCCACATGATGTCGTATCAGTATGATTCATTGATGAAGAAGGTTCAGCCGAAGGTTTAACACCCTTAAAACCCCTAGTTTTAGGGCTTAAACAAGGGTATAATATGGCATTTTTAGGAGTATAGGACATGAAGGTTAGGGCTTCGGTCAAGAAACAGTGCGAGCACTGCGAAGTTATTCGCCGGAAGGGTCGAGTTTGGGTCATTTGTAAGCGTGATCCCAAGCATAAACAGGTACAAGGTACAAAGACACGGGGATAATCAGGCCTGAAATCACTTGATTTTAGAGCGACTTATGGTATGATTCATTCTCTTCATTTTAACGTAGGAAGTTAGGCTTGTGAGTATTGGATTACGAATTGCTGGGGTGACAATCCCAGGTCAAAAACACATCGAAGTGGGTTTAACATCTATTTTCGGTATTGGCCGTAAGACGGCACGTAAGATTTGTGAAGCAGCGGGTGTTAACCCCTCGATGAAAGGCACGGAGCTCTCTAATGAAGATGAGACTGCGCTACGTGCGGAAGTCGATAAATTCCCCACAGAGGGTGATTTGCGGCGCAAAATATCTGGGGATAAAATGCGCCTTAAAGGTATTCAATGCTACCGTGCTTTGCGCCACTTGAAAGGTTTACCTTGCCATGGCCAGCGTACACGTACGAATGCTAAAACGGCCGGGCGAACAAGATAAAGGAATCATTTATGGCAATTGCGAAAACTGGAAAAAAGAAAGAAAAGAGAAAAGTACTGGATGGCGTAGCCCATATCCTAGCTTCTTTTAACAACACGATCATCACGATCACAGATAGATCAGGTAATACGCTATCTTGGTGTACATCGGGTTCTTGTGGATTTCGTGGATCACGCAAAAGCACGCCTTATGCTGCGCAAGTGGCAACGAAAAAAGCAGCAGCTGCAGCGGCAGCGTTTGGCTTAAAGAATGTCAGCGTGATTATTCGTGGCCCTGGTTCAGGACGTGAGCCTGCAATCCGTGCGTTAAGTGAATTTTTTGTGATTTCAGAATTATTAGATAAAACACCGGTTCCGCATAATGGTTGCCGTGAACCCGGTGAGCGAAGAGTTTAGTTTGGAGTAACGATAATGTCAGATCCACATGGACCTAAGTGTAAACAATGTCGCCGCGAAGGTCAGAAGTTATTTTTAAAAGGTAGCAAATGCTTCAGTGCAAAATGCCCCGTGGAAAATCGTAATAGCCCACCCGGTATGCATGGCCAACGTCGTGGTCGCTTAAGCGATTACGGTGTGATGTTGCGTGAAAAACAAAAAGTACGCCGCATTTATGGCATTATTGAAGAACAATTCAGTTTGTATTACAAAGAAGCCGCTCGACGTAAAGGTCCTACAGGTCATAACTTGTTGGCATTATTAGAGTCACGTTTAGACAGCGTTGTCTATCGCATGGGATTTGGTATTTCCCGTGATGAAGCAAGACAATTAGTGAGCCATCGAGCAGTCACGGTGAATGGTAAAACAGTTAATATTCCATCTTATGGTGTTAAACCTAATGATGTGATAGCCATTCGTGAACGTGCAACGCAACAACTGCGTGTTAAAAGTGCACTCGATTTCAGTGAGCAACATAGTTTTGATTGGGTGAAAGTAGATCCTAAGAAACTCGAAGGTACATTTTTACGTGTACCTGAGCGTAGCGATTTACCAACCGACATTAACGAACAGCTCATTGTAGAGCTTTATTCGAAATAATAGCGAGTACCACGCTGGAGATACTTGAATGGAAAATTTAGCCACAGAATTTTTGAAACCCCGCATTGTGGACATACAAGGGTTGGGACGTAACCGTGCACGTGTGACGTTGGAGCCATTGGAAAGAGGTTTCGGTCATACATTGGGCAACTCATTGCGTCGCATTTTGTTGTCATCCATGCCAGGTAGCGCGATTGTTGAAGTGCAAATCGACAACGTTTTGCATGAGTACACAACTATTGAAGGTATTCAAGAAGATATCGTTGAATTATTGTTGAACCTTAAAGAAGTAGCGATCATTCACAACAGCAATAAAGATACATCATTGACATTGAAAAAATCTGGCAAAGGTCCAGTCACTGCGGGTGATATTCAAGCAGATCAAGATATTGATATCGTTAATCCCGAATTAGTGATTTGTAACATCACGGGCGATAAAGCAGAAATCAGCATGACGTTAAAAGTACGTCGTGGCCGTGGTTATGAACCTGCCAACCAAATTGAAACTGACGCGGATCATAAAATTGGTCAATTAACATTAGATGCTAGTTTTTCACCCGTGCGTAAAGTCAGTTATTCTGTCGAGAGTGCACGTGTTAAACAACGTACTGACTTGGATAAACTGATTATTGATCTGACGACCAATGGTACGATTGATCCTGAAGAAGCGATTCGTCGTGCAGCAACGATCATGCGTGAACAGCTTTCTGTATTTGTGGATCTTGAAGCTGAAATGAATTCTGAACCGTCACGTGAAGATGTAGCGGTAGATCCCATGTTGATGCGTTCGGTTGATGACCTTGAATTAACCGTGCGTTCAGCGAATTGCTTGAAAGCTGAAAACATTTTTTACATCGGTGATTTGATTCAACGCAGCGAAGCTGAATTGTTGAAGACGCCTAATCTAGGTAAGAAATCACTGAATGAAATTAAAGACGTTTTACACTCACGTGGTCTTTCATTAGGCATGCGCCTGGACAACTGGCCACCTGAATCGTTAAAAGATCTATAAGAGAGGATTAGACTCATGCGCCATCGTAAAACAGGACGTAGACTTAGCCGTAATAGCAGCCATCGCAAAGCGATGTTTCGTAATATGATGGCATCACTCATTCATCATGAAACTATTCGTACAACATTGCCTAAAGCAAGAGAATTGCGTCGTTTTGTTGAACCGATGATTACCCTAGCTAAAGAAGATAATTTGGCGAACCGTCGCTTGGCGTTTAACCGCTTGCGTGACCGTGAAGCCGTAATGAAACTTTTCGAAGTATTAGGCCCTGCTAACAAAACACGTCCCGGTGGTTACACGCGCATTCTTAAATGCGGCCATCGTTTGGGTGACGCAGCTCCTATGGCGTATGTGCAATTGGTTGAGCAAACTGAACAGCAGGCTACTGAGTAATTGTACTGTTGTCATTCCCGCCTTACCTCGTCATTCCCGCGAAGGCTGTCATCCCCGCGAAGGCTGTCATCCCCGCGAAGGCTGTCATCCCCGCGAAGGCGGGGATCCAGTGTTTGTAATTCTCCTGGATTCCCGCCTTCGCGGGAATGACGAGGTAAGGCCTCTAACGTTCGCGGCTCTGATTGTCGGGCACAAGCATCTTCTTTAAAAACTCACCGGTAAATGAGCCTTTGGTTTTAGCAACTTCTTCAGGTGTTCCTTCGGCAATGATATGGCCGCCTTTGTAACCGCCTTCGGGACCGAGATCAACCACCCAATCGGCGGTTTTAATAATATCGAGATTATGCTCAATGACAACAATAGTATTACCATGTTCGCGTAACGTTTGAAGTACTTTTAATAACATCGCGACATCATTGAAATGCAAACCTGTTGTGGGTTCATCAAGAATGTATAACGTATTTCCCGTATCGCGTTTGGATAATTCTTTGGCTAATTTTACACGTTGTGCTTCGCCGCCAGATAATGTTGTGGCGTTTTGTCCCAAGGTGATATACGACAAACCTACTTGTTCTAATGTAACTAATTTACGTGAAATAGATGGAATGGCATCAAAAAACTTCACGGCTTCTTCAACCGTCATGTTTAATACATCCAATATCGATTTATCTTTGTATTTAATTTCTAATGTTTCACGATTGTAACGTTTACCTTTGCAAACATCGCAAGGTACATAAATATCGGGTAAAAAATGCATTTCAACGCGTAATACGCCGTCACCTTGACAGGCTTCGCAACGTCCGCCTTTCACATTGAAACTAAAGCGCCCGATTTTGTAACCACGTGAACGTGCTTCTTGCGTGCCTGCAAATAAATCACGAATTAAATTAAATACGCCTGTGTAAGTAGCGGGATTAGAACGAGGTGTTCGGCCAATAGGCGATTGATCAATATCCACCACTTTATCTAATTGTCCCAACCCTTTAATACTTTTATAAGGTGCAATTGACAATGTGGTTGCGCGATTGAGTTGTGTAGCCGCCAATGGATACAATGTTTCATTTACCAATGTGGATTTACCCGAGCCGGAAACACCGGTGATACAGGTCATTAATCCTAAAGGAATGTTTAATGTGACATCTTGCAAGTTGTGGCCACTTGCACCGGTTAATGTGAGAACACGTTGTTTATCGTATTTCATACGGTTTTTCGGAATAGGAATAGATTTCCGACCTGACAAATAATCACCTGTAAGTGATTTTTTATTGTCGATGATTTGTTGCGGTGTTCCATAGGCAACAACGAAGCCACCATGAACGCCTGCGCCTGGACCAATATCTAAAATGAAATCCGCGCTTAGCATGGTATCTTCATCGTGTTCAACGACAATCACGGTGTTGCCTAATTTTTTGAGGTCTTGTAATGTTTTTAACAACCGTGTGTTATCACGTTGATGCAATCCAATGGTAGGTTCGTCTAATACATACATGACGCCCACCAATCCTGAACCAATCTGACTGGCCAATCGGATACGTTGCGCTTCACCACCGGATAATGTTTCGGCACTACGATCCAACGTTAAATATTCTAATCCGACATTTTCTAAGAACGTTAATCGTGCAATGATTTCATGTAATATTTTTTCAGCAATTTGACCACGGCTTCCGGGTAAGTTTAATGCTTTAAAAAATCTGACCGTTTCATCAATGGGTAAATTTGTTATTGAAGGTAAGTTCTTTCCACCCATGAATACAAATCGTGCTGTTTCGCATAAACGAGAACCTCCGCATTCTTTGCAATTTTGAGAGTTTAAGTATTTTGAAAGTTCGGTGCGAATGTACTCAGAATCCGTTTCTTTATAACGGCGTTGCATGTTGTTGATAATACCTTCAAACGGATGTTTACGTTTAAATTTTTGACCTTGATCATTCATGTATTCAAAGACAATGTCTTCTTCGTCTGATCCATATAAAATAATATCTTGAATGGATTTGTCGAGATTATCAAAAGGTTCATCTACGGAAAATTTATAATGTTTCGCGAGGCACAATAACAATTGATGGTAATAACTGTGACGTTTATCCCAACCATTAATAGCGCCTTGACTTAAACTCAATGCCGTATCGTTCATTACCTTACTTTCATCGAAATAATTTTCAACACCTAATCCTTCGCAAGTAGGGCATGCGCCCACAGGATTATTGAATGAAAACAAACGAGGTTCTAATTCAGTCACACTGTAACCACAATGAGGACATGCATATTTCGATGAAAACACGAGCTCAGGTTTTTCTTCATCAATGTAAGCAACGCGTGCAATACCATCGGTAAGATTCAATGCTGTTTCAAATGATTCAGCCAAACGTTGTTGCATATCATCACGAACTTTAAAGCGATCGATAACCACTTCAATAGTATGTTTTTGACGTAAGTTTAATTTCGGTGCATTATCGAGTTCAAAAACTTCACCGTTAATGCGTGCACGAATGAATCCTTGCTGTTTCAATTCACCGAGTAATTGCACATGTTCACCTTTGCGATTCATCACAACAGGTGCGAGTAACATAATCTTGCTATCTTTCGGTAGATTTAATACTTGATCCACCATCTCCGTGATCGTTTGTGCACTCAATGTGTCGCCGTGCCGTGGACATTCAGGCCGACCGGCTCGTGCAAACAATAACCGTAGGTAATCGTAA
Source organism: uncultured Gammaproteobacteria bacterium (assembly GCA_964443025.1). Taxonomy (GTDB): domain Bacteria; phylum Pseudomonadota; class Gammaproteobacteria; order JABCZS01; family JABCZS01; genus JAJFKJ01. The sequence goes on from CAYUEL010000012.1 coordinate 16,074, forward strand.
ATTTCCGTGACCGTGCCAACAGTGGAACGCGGGTTATGCGACGTGGACTTTTGCTCAATAGAAATGGCAGGCGATAAACCCTCAATATGGTCGACATCAGGTTTTTCCATCATCGATAGGAATTGGCGGGCATAAGCGGATAATGATTCTACGTAACGTCGTTGACCCTCGGCATAAAGGGTATCAAAGGCCAGGGACGATTTACCCGAGCCTGATGGGCCGGTAATGACAATCAGCTTCTCGCGAGGTAGGGTAATATCCAGGTTTTTCAGGTTATGGGTGCGGGCACCCTTAATGACGATTTCTTGCATAGTGGCGTATTTTACCGTCAAACCGGTGAAAATGCTATCTTGATGGTGCTATAATCCAGGTACCATGCGTCTCAGCAACCTTTTTAAATTCTATTTAATCGCCTACCAGAAGGGGGCGATAAAGACATGTTTAGAAAAAGCCATAGAGGTTTATTTGGCAAATCCGAGAGTGATTCATCACTTTTGGGAGGATGCATCTCAACATACGGAAATTTCACAAGAGCTTAAAGAAGAATTTTTAGCAGCGGCTACAGAGAAGTTAATGGTAGACGAAAGCTTGATGGCGCCCTATATGCTAAGAAGATTAGTTCATAGCATGAAAAAATACGTTTCCGATAACGCGATACAATATAATGTTGGTCGTGTACTTCTTCATCGATTGAACATGCGTAAGTTAGAAGGTTCTTTTTTGAAACCAGAATTCTTAGAATCAGCAGAGGCTTTCGGAAAGGCAATTAAAGGCGATGGTTCAACCGTATCCTTTTATAAAACAAATGAAGGAAAAGATGTTGCACTTAAAGAGACGTCGGATCCCACGGTTTTTATGATGCTTTTAGAAGAGTTTTATGCGTATCAACTTGCAGCAGGGGAATCGGACAATCTTATTAAAGCCGTTGGATTATATTATCCCAAAAAAGATACACTTTGTTTAGTCATGGAATGTGCATTCCTTGGGGATTTATTAGGAATCCTTCATAAGAAGAAACGTGGTTTTAATGAAAATGAAATCATTAAGGTGGCGCATGAGGCGGCGCAAGGTTTGTATTTTTTACATGAACAAGGTTTGGTGCATCAAGATATTAAACCCGATAATATTTTTGTGGATGAAAAAGGAACAATAAAAATTGGAGATTTGGGGTCGGTGAAAAAGGTATCTGATACATCAACGATTCGTCATTCCACTATCTGTTATACGTCCCTGGAAGTGTTGTTGATCGATAAATGGCATGATAAGAAAACTTATAATAAATACCTTGGGCTCATGGGTAAAACAAAAGCTCAACTTCCGCGTGATAAAGCCTATGGTTGTACGACGCAATCGGATATGTATGGGTTGATGTTGGCTTTATTCACCCTGCTGAAAAATGTAAGCCCGTTTGGCAGCCAGGGTAAGAAAGCGGACGATTCAGATCTGCTGTCTCAGCATATGTTGCAAGGCCATATAGCCTTTCAAGATACCCCTAATTCTCCCTGCCTTAAAACACTCCTCGTGCAAGGGATTCAACATAACCCAGCTTTGCGCCCTAGGGCAACAGAAGTGATCGATGCAACCCAAGGTCCTTATGAAAAACTAGCTCCAGGCTTTAGGCTAATTTAAGCTAAAACACTAGCTTTCTCACCCCTATTTTAGGTATAATACTGGCTATAAATGTATTCATGAGGTGGGTATGTCGCGCTATTATGAGCAAATGACAAAGTTGCTGGGAACTCGAATAGTAGACGTCAATGCGGTAATAACATTGCTGGAACAGCCGTCCTTCTTCGCCGATCTTTTTAAATCCAAGAGTAGGGATGAGCAAGTAAATATACTCTGGGGACTTTTTTATAAACTTAAAGAAAAAATAAGTGATTCAGAAAGTTTAAAAATAGCTTATCAACGTTTAATTCAAGGCATTTTTGCTCATTATGCTAATGATACATTATCATTGCAGCGTATTACCGAAGTCCTGGTCTTCGAGCTTCAGAATGATGAATACAGTGAAATGGTTTATTTAGAATGGATAAAGTTATTGGGATTAAGTGAATCTATCCTTTCAATTCAATATCCGCAAGATCAAGACAAAATTGCAAACGGTGCTTTTTGTGTCGTATATCAAGGGGAAATACCGTCGGAGCAAGGTAACGTAAAGGGTGCCTTTAAATTACCCTTGGATAAAGATAAAAAACAGCACGAACAGGTAGAAGAACAAAGTCTAATTTTTTATGAAGTGGCTGTTTTACAAAAGTTACAAGAATCACCGTATATTATTCGATTAAAAAATATGTTTAAAATTAAGGATGTTCCTGGTGTCTATGGAAGCATTACAACCTATGCAGCGAAAGGAACATTACATAATGTGCTTTATCCTAACAATAAAGCTCTTTCGACGTTAACACCCGCTGACAAAATAACCGTAGCATTTCAAGTCGCTTCAGGATTAGAGTATATGCATCAACAGGGATATTTCCATCGCGATGTTAAACCCTCTAACATTGTTTTGAATGAAAATAATCAGGCTATGCTTATCGATTTTGGTACGGCAATTGCGAAAGGAGTAGAAGATAATAAAAAAGAGGATTGTGTGGCCACCATTGCTTATGCACCATTTGAAGAATTATTGAAGCAGCGAAAAGATTTTCAAAAGTATGGGATGAAGGTTGCAGCAGAGTGGTATTCGGATGTTCTGCTTGGTTTTACAGAAAAATCTGATGTTTATTCGTTGGGTATGGTCATATGGGAGTTGGCTTCCGCTAAAGGTCATCCTTTTAACGGTTTTCAACTCACCTTACAATCGACTAATAAGCCTAATGAGCCTAAAAAAACCGAGATTAAGAAAGTTGTTGGCGATGCTATCACCATGCTCATATTTTTATACATGCAACCCAATAATAATCGTCCTGATCCAACACCCCTGGGGGAACTGCATCCTGCTTTAACAAGTTTGATAACGCGTGCTTGGAGGCTTCGCCCTCAAGAGCGTCCTAGTATGGATGAGATGGTCAAAAAATTGGGCGAAATGAAAAACGTGAATTGTCAGGTATAATACCTCCCATGTTGAAATTAGGCTTTACATCCAATGAGCGGCGGGCCGTGGCGGGTATCAGCTCACTCTATTTTTTACGGATCATTGGGTTGTTTCTTCTTTACCCCGTATTAGCCATCTATGCGGCGGATTTACCCCATGCCACTCCCTTTTTGATTGGTTTAGCGTTAGGGGTGTATGGCTTGGCGCAGGCTACCCTGCAAATACCTTTCGGTATGCTGTCAGATAGGTTTGGTCGCAAGCCTATCATTGCCATTGGACTTATTATATTCGCTTTAGGAAGCTTGCTTGCGGCCAGCGCCGAACATATTGGTATATTGGTGGCGGGCCGTTTTTTGCAGGGTGCAGGAGCTATATCAGCTGTTTGTGCGGCACTGATTGGCGACCTCGTAACACCCGAACATCGTAGTAAAGCGATGGCTTGTATTGGCATTACGATTGGGGCAGCTTTTAGTGTGAGCTTGGTTTTGGGGCCATTAATAGTTGTTCACATGGGTTTATCTGGGTTGTTCATTTTATTGGCTGGTTTGGCAGGGATGGCGCTGTTGGTGCTGCGTTATGCGATTCCTACACCCGCTCAGAGTCCTGGCGAAGCATTGCCATCCCAGTCTTTGCGTATCAACTCCTTACGCCTAGTGACGCAAAACCGGTATATCTGGAGTATTGCCATGAGCGTCGGAATACTGCATGCCGCGCTAGCAGCTTTATTTATGGTTGTTCCACCACAGATTATTGAACTGACCGGGCGACCATTGGTGGAACATGTCATGTATTATCTGGCAGGTATTGTATTGACGTTCATCATTGTATTTCCGTTGCTGGGATGGGTTGAGCGACGCCAATGGCATCAACAAGGCATTTTAATTGCTATTGCTAGTTTAGGAGTTGCGGCATTGTTGTTATGGCAATCACAGGGAAGTTTGGTGATCTTTTTTACAGGATTGGCTTTGTTTTTCCTAGGGTTCAATTTTCTTGAAGCCAGTTTACCAGCTCTTATGACCCGTGTCGCGCCTGCACAATCTCGAGGTGCGGCTATGGGCTTTTACAGCACCTGTCAATTTTTAGGGATTTTTTTGGGTGGTATTATGGGCGGAATCGTTTTAAACTACTTTACACCCACAACACTGTATTTCATATGGGTATGGGTTATAGTGTTATGGTTAATACAACTAAAATTGATTAGAAAAGGAGGATAAGATGGCAAGTCGTGGAATTAATAAAGTTATTATCGTCGGAAATTTAGGGGCCGATCCCGATGTGCGTTACATGCCCAGTGGTGGTGCAGTAACGAACATCAGTGTTGCTACGAGTGAAACGTGGAAAGATAAAGATACGGGACAACAACAAGAACGTACCGAATGGCATAAGATTGCTTTTTTTAATCGCTTGGCGGAAATAGCGGGCGAATATTTACGCAAAGGTTCAAAAGTGTATGTTGAAGGCAGCTTGCGTACACGTAAGTGGCAAGATAAAACTGGCCAAGATCGTTATACGACAGAAATTATTGCTAACGCGATGCAAATGTTGGATGGTCGTGGTAGTGGTGCTGGTGCGCCAATGGGTCAAACCGATTCAGCGCCACAATCATCTTCATTCGCGCCTCACGAAAGCATGGAAGAAACCAATAATAACTTTGACGATGATATTCCATTTTAATGCTTAAACGTTTTTTTAAACCGTTCTTAGCCCATTACATCCTGTTAGGTGTTGTAATGGGCTTTATTACAGGCGTTTTAGCGCATCATTATCAAGATGTTTCATGGGTTCAATCTACTTTAATAGAAAATATTCTCGCACCTGGCGGGGATGTTTTTTTAATGATCATGAAATTTTTTGTTGTACCAACGATCGTCACATCATTGGTTGTGGCGTTATATGATTTAAGTATTCATCATACAGCGGCACGCATTGGTTTTAAAACCATTGGGCTTTATGTCTTAACAACATTATTTGCCGTGGTGTTAGCGATGACATTTGCAACGCTGTTTGATGTAGGTTCGGATATTAAAGGTCAATTGGCTATAGATACCGCTGTTCCAGTACAAATGGAAATGCCCTCGATCAGCACGATTTTAAGTAATTTTATTTTTGTGGATATTACCGACATTATCAGTGGTCGCAATGTGTTAATTCTGGTGATTGCCGCCATGGTATTTGGATTTGCTTTAAGTTTTTGCGGTAAACCCGGCGAAAAAATATACAAAGGATTTGAGTATTTGCAAACTTGCGTGTTGGCTTGCGTGATGGGGGTGGTATATGCCTCACCTATTGGTGTATTTTTATTAGTAGGTTATGCTTTTTCACAAAGTGGGTTAACGCTTTTACCCGCATTGGCTGAATATATCGTGCTAAGTTTATTGGTGATGGTATTACATGTGGGAATCACTTCATGGTTTTTCCTGAAAAAATTATGCGGATTACCATTAGGTATTTTCTTTAAAAAGATGCGCGTTGCATTGATGTTAGCATTCAGCAGCGACAGCAGTCATGTGGCGATGCCCGTGACATTGCAAACCATGCAAGAAAAACTAGGTGTTTCTCATACATTAACATCGCTAACGATTCCATTAGGCTCCACCATTAACATGGATGGTGGCGCGATATTGCAAGGAATGGCAACAGTATTTATCGCTCATTATTTTGGTATTGATTTAACGTTTACGCATTATGCGTTAATCGCTTTTGTGACGGTGTTAGCAACCATTGGTACGGCTGCTTTACCGGGTGTGGGAATATTTACGCTCATGCTCGTATTACAAACCGTTGGATTGCCGGTAGAAGGTGTGGCTTTAATCATTGGCGTTGACCGCATTTTAGGCATGTTTCGTACTACCGTAAATGTGGTAGGCGATGCGATTATCACCTGTTACATTGCTTCCAGTGAAAATGAAATGGATAAGAAAGTTTATTTGGATAAAAGTGATTAATGTTTTAAAGTGTTCTCTGTTACAAACGCTGCCACTGTGCTGTTTCCTACCGTTGTTTTACTACCTTGACCTTTAGCTGAAATATTCGATGTAATTGTGGTTTGATTATATTGCGGAAGTGCTTGGGGATTATAAGCAGTAGAATTACCTGTTTTTAGACTTACCACGGAATTAGGTACGTTTACTTCGCCGCCTTCACTCGCTTCGATTCTTCCTTCAACTTTAAGGATCGAATTGTTATTGTTATTTCTCGTTTCAGACGAATTAAATTCGCGCGCAAAATCTTGTTGAGGATTAAGCAGGTTAATAGTATTTTGAGGGATGGAGCTATTGAAATGATTCATCCAAATGTTAGCAATATTTTTTTGAATTTTCTCATCCAGTTCATTGATAACTCGCGAATTCACATTCGACATGAGGCTCATTGCCACAATGATAGACCCTTGAACTGCATGAATATAGGGTCCGACCACAGCGCCATAAACAAAATTTACCCCATTGCCATCGACCATTAAATTGATTTTTTTATTATCAGGAAGAGTATATTGTGTAATGTCGGAAACAGATTTCTTTGTTAGATTTTGTAAATTAGTTGCATCTAATTCATCATCTGATGAAGTACAAGAAGCGATAAAAACATTATCTTTAAGTTGATACCAATCATTGCCCCTTAAACATTTATTACCTGTTGCGCAAAATATTATATCTGCTTGACTCAATAATTCATTTCGTTGTTGTTGAGTATGCACAATAGAAGGCCCTCTACTTAACGTTATTATATTGCGTATGGGATTAATATCATAAGCAGCCACTTTAACACGCATTCTTGTCAACTCTTCTAGAATCCCTTCGCCGACTTTGCCTAAACCTAATACCGCGGCGCTTGTACGCTCCGACATTTCACTAGCAACCCCTCTTAAAATTGTATCGGCTGCTCGTACAATGGATTTTCCGACATTAAAATCTTCCGTGCGTTTGAGTGGGCTTCGTGCTACTGAATAAATGGGGTAAATATTTCGACCATTTAATTGTTGTAAAGATTCTTCATATTTTTGTTGTCCATTTTCGGTATCTTCAATAATACCGATGAGACGCGATTGAATATCTTGATCATTATTAAACGCTTCTAACGCGGGTGCAAAATAACCGCCGATATCTAAGATGATTACTTTCTCACCGAGCTTAACTTTATATTTTATAAATTTTACAGCATTTTCGGGGTGTGCAAGGTAGGCTCGATCAACATTATCAGCTAAAGCCTCACCGTATTCATCACGCAACCACGTCATGATATTTTCGTTTTTTGTTGAGCTTTTTGGAATAATCGCAACGATATCACCTATTTCTTCTAGCGCTATTAAATAGCGAACGGTGGTGGGAAGCGCATGAAGCGAGATAATAATTTTAATTTTTTCATTTTGATTGTGAACAGGATAGGTTTTTAAGATTTCACTAAAAAATGGTTGTGTGTGTAAGCGGCTATCATTTCCTTCTATTTGAAATGGTAGGTTTCTAGGCATTCGAATGTTTCCTTACTATTTTTTTGAGTCACTTAATAATATAATACATTTTATGCAAAATCAACCCACAACAACGGTTCGATCCGTGATAAACGCTTCTGATGGTGGGCA
>CAYUEL010000013.1:0-23536 GCA_964443025.1 uncultured Gammaproteobacteria bacterium
AATGGCGCATGCGATGCTGGCTTATGAGCCTGTGTGGGCCATTGGCACTGGCAAAGCGGCAACGCCGGCGCAAGCGCAAGAAGTGCATCAGGCCATACGGCAACATTTGGCAAAGCAGGATGCGACAATTGCCGAGAATATGCCTCTGTTATACGGGGGTAGCGTTAAACCTGATAATGCGCATGAATTGTTTTCACAACCGGATATTGATGGTGGGTTTATCGGTGGTGCGGCATTACAACCGGAAGCATTTGCCACTATTGTAGAGGCAGCGAGATAGGAACAGGACCGAGCGTATGTATGAAATTATTTTGGTTATTCATGTGGTGATTGCAGCAGCGTTGATCATCATGGTGTTATTGCAACAAGGTAAAGGCGGCATGGGCGCGTTGGGAGGCGGCGGTGGTTCGCAAACGTTGTTTGGTAGCCAAGGCTCCAGTAACTTCTTTACACGTGTGACAGCTTTGTTAGCCACAGGGTTTTTCATTACCAGTTTAACGCTCAGCGGTATTGCGGTTCAACGTAGCAAAGCGGCACGTGATGCTGCAATGCCTATTGCTCCTGTTGTGCAACAGCAGCAAGAGATGTCCACAGAACCTGCCGAACAATCCGCGGATGATGTCCCGGTTATTCCTCAGTAATCTGGGTTTAATGTTTTAAAGCCGAAGTGGTGGAATTGGTAGACACGCCATCTTGAGGGGGTGGTGGGCCTTGCCTGTGCGGGTTCGAGTCCCGCCTTCGGCAGTATTTAACTTAAGTTTGGATGCGGTGAATAACCCTTGTATTCACCGCATATTGTGCATGGAATAGCTTGACTATGCGGTGAACCTCCTCTATAATCACCTTAAATAATGCGGTGATTAATATGTGGATTCATGAAGATCCAATATGGCCAAGATTTACTTGGAATTCGGAAGCGCTTTCTGCACAACTGGCGAATGTACGCTATCAGCAGGGGCTTTTACTTGGGAAAATGGAAGGTTTAGGCTTTGATTTAAAAAGAGAAGCTAGCCTTTGCACGTTGACCAATGATGTGGTGAAATCATCAGCAATCGAAGGTGAAACCCTCAATCCAGAGGAAGTACGATCATCCATTGCTCGTAGGTTGGGTATTGATGTGGCAGGGATAACCCCTGTTAGCCGCAACGTTGAAGGGATCGTTGAGATAATGCTTGATGCCACGCAAGCATTTTCAATGCCCCTCACGAAAGATCGTTTATTTGGGTGGCATGCAGCATTATTTCCAACGGGCCGCAGTGGTATGGTTCGCATAACAGTAGGCGAGTGGCGTACCCTCGATGCGGGACCCATGCAGGTTGTGTCTGGTCCCATAGGCCGTGAGAAAGTTCACTTTGAAGCACCCAGCGCAGATCGTCTTGAAAAAGAAATGCGGCTGTTTTTAAATTGGTTTGAGAATACTCACGATATTGACCCGATACTCAAAGCAGGTATTGCCCATCTTTGGTTTGTGAGCATACATCCATTTGAGGATGGTAACGGTCGGATTGGCAGAGCGATTAGTGATATGGCACTTGCACGTGCTGATGGAGTAGCTGATCGTTTCTATAGCTTATCTACACAAATCGAGTCTGAGCGTAAGGATTATTACAATCAGCTTGAAAAACAACAGCGCAGTTCACCTGAAATTACTGCTTGGTTAAAATGGTACTTGGATTGTTTGGGACGAGCTATTTCTAGCGCAGAAACTTCGCTTCGCAATGTTTTCTTTAAAGCACAACTTTGGGCGAAGATTAATCAGCAGCCGGTCAACGAGCGGCAGCGCAAAATTATTAACCTCATGTTGGAAGATAATTTCAAAGGATATATGAACACTTCAAAATATGCCAAACTTGCAAAGTGTTCTTTAGATACCGCTTTAAGGGATATTCAGAATTTAAAGGAACGAGATATCTTTATCCAAAATCCCAGCGGTGGCCGCAGCACAAGTTACCGCTTACCTGAATAACATAGGAGATCAGGGGGTTACATCGCTTTCTTATGGTGGGGCTGTTTATGGGGCCTTTTTATTTTTTATAAAATTTAATCTAAAAAAATCAGGACATTGTTGACTCATTCGAGTTCCGCCTTCGGCAGTATGTCAGAAAGGGAGTTATCACGGCGCGCAACTTGTTCCAAAATGGAACAGATTCGAAGATATCCAATTAATAACTACTCTAATAATTTTTCTAAGATATCTTTTACAGAAAATGCTGAAGGAAGATTTTGGGAAAACCCAAATTCGTACGCCTGATCTAAAAGCTCAAGCTTTGATCGTGCTCCTGTTTTAAATTTCATGTTTTCAATATGTTTTTCTATTGTCTTGGGCGAGACATGCAATATCTTTGCTATTTCCTTCGATGTCTTTCCCTTGCTAACAAAAAATAATACTTCTTGTTCTCGGTCTGTAAAAATAAATTTTTTGTGATTTTTATTCAAAAAAAATAAGCTTTTATCTTCAGGGCTTCGTTTTTTTAAATGTAACAATAGCTTATAAACATCAGGATTAATCACTTCAATGATGGAACATGAAACTCCAACTACTGTATTTTTTTCATCCTTTCGAGCAGCTTTTGAATGCAAAAAAAGAGAGTCATCACCATCGGGGCTGGTGATTGGGTAAAGCATAGAATAATTATTGCCAGCTATTGCATCCAATTCATGTTGCCGAAAAATTTCAGCGTGTACTCCCCATGGGAGGTCGCAGTCCGTTTTACCCAAAAACACATCATCTGATTTAGCCTTCACATATTCGAGAACCTGCTCGCTTACTGAGATAAAACGTGAATCGAGATCTTTTTCGATCCGCCATGCATTAAGCCTGTTTTTATCCGCCATAATCATGTTGATATCGTAGTGGGTTAGATTTAATTAATCATTTTTAGGTTAACCAAATATTGAGCCGTTTGTAAATAGGTATTTTTACTTATTTTTTATATGAATATTTTATAACGAGGCAACATTCACTTTATTGTTCGAACGGTGTTTGCATTTGCTATTCCGTAACAGCGTCTGTTTCAGTAGGTATGAACAAAATTACCAGTGGGGTGCACAAAGCTGTCTCTTGTTCTCAAAACTGCTAACACCAGAGAGAGGGGCAGATGAATGATAAAACAACCGCGTACTTGATACCGAAGACGAATAATAAACCTTCGCGGCCAGTGTCAACAATGCTGCCACGGAAATAACCATGAAAGCAATTCCTGCGTCACTCATTAACATTTCTTGGAACGCTGTGTTAGCGCTTTCTCCCGTGCTAAATCCTGAATAATCATATGTCGAATACGTCGAATAATCAGTCGCATTCAGGTGCATCAAGGTCGCTGTAGTATCCGGATCCAGCGGTTCAGGTGGCCAGGGCGCCCAGATAGGCCAATCAGCGGGTGGCTCAGGTAGCCACATTGGGGGTTCGAATGTCGGGGGTTCAAGAACAGGGGGTTCAGTAGGGGGCTCAAATGTAGGAGGTTCAGGTTCATCGGGGCTATTATTTTTCTTTTCATCCCAGGGTCCAAAGGCATACTTCACAGTTGCGGCGGCACCGATCACGAGGGTAGCAAAACTAAAAACATACAACCCGACTTTAAGCAAACCAGATGTGCTGTTATCAGCTGTATTTTCTTTTTTGAACATATTGAATGGTACAAAACCCAAACCCATGACATACCTCCTGACACTACTTAGTATCTTAGCATAGATTTTGTACAAAGGTTACTTCGTCATTCACGCTGTTTATTCCGTCGTTCCCGCGCAGGCGGGAATCCAGAAGAATATAACCGCTGGATCCCCGCCTTCGCGGGGATGACGCAGCAAACTAGCGTTCGCGGCTCTGTTTTGATATAATCCTTGCGCGCAGATCTGGGGCATGAATCATGTTAGAAAGTTATCTCCCTATTGTTATTTTCATTGCGGTCGGTATGGTGATCGGTGTGGCACCTATTGTTTTAGGTAAGTTACTTTCACCTCACAACCCAACCGTCGAAAAATTGTCACCTTATGAATGCGGCTTCGAAGCATTCGAAGATGCGCGTACGCAATTTGATGTTCGTTTTTATTTAGTTGCCATCTTATTTATTATTTTCGATTTGGAAATTGCATTCTTATTTCCATGGGCCGTTGTGTTTCATGAACTGGGTTGGCCCGCGATCATTGCGATGGGGATATTCCTATTATTATTAACGGTTGGCTTTATATACGAATGGAAAAAAGGAGCCTTGGAATGGGAATAGAAGGGTTATTAAAAAAAGGCTTTGTTACGACCACCGCTGATCAATTGATTAATTGGGCACGAACAGGCTCATTGTGGCCCGTGACATTTGGTTTAGCCTGTTGCGCAGTGGAAATGATGCATGCCGGTGCCGCACGTTACGATCTCGATCGTTTTGGTGTGATGTTTCGTCCAAGCCCGCGTCAATCGGATGTGATGATTGTTGCAGGAACATTGTGTAATAAAATGGCGCCTGCTTTGCGCAAAGTGTACGATCAAATGGCTGATCCCAAATGGGTGATTTCCATGGGGTCTTGCGCCAATGGGGGTGGTTATTACCATTATTCTTATGCAGTCACACGTGGATGTGATCGCATTGTGCCCGTTGATATTTATGTACCGGGTTGTCCGCCTACGGCGGAAGCTTTAATTTGGGGTATTTTGCAACTGCAAAATAAAATCAAGCAAACAGAAACCATTGCTCGAACTTAAGGAAACTCAATGACCGAAGTGTCAACCTTAGCTCAACAATTGCAAGAACAATTTGCGGATAAAATCATTGCGCATCGTATTGCGGTAGGTGAATTAACCATCGAAGTATCACCGCATGATTGTCATGGTATTTTATTAGCATTACGTGATACGCAACAATTTAATTTCGTGCAATTGATTGATGTGTGTGGTGTTGATTATTTAACCTACGGCAAAGATGAATGGAAAACTGATCAAGCAACCAATTCAGGTTTTAGCCGAGGTGTTGAAGGTCGTGAAGTGCGTGATGATTGTTTTGCTGATGCAAACCTGCCGGATCCGAATCGTCGTTTTGCGGTGGTGTATCATTTATTGTCGCTCAAACATAATCATCGTTTACGCGTTAAAACATTTACAACGGAAGATCCGCCCATCGTCGATTCAGTGGTGGATATTTGGCCGGTGGCCAATTGGTTTGAACGAGAAGCGTTCGATTTGTTTGGTATCTTATTTCGTAGTCATCCTGATTTGCGTCGCTTATTAACCGATTATGGTTTTATGGGACATCCTTTCCGCAAAGACTTCCCGTTATCAGGTCATGTGGAAGTGCGATACGATCCCGAACAAAAGCGCGTCATTTATCAGCCAATTACCATTGAGCCTCGTATTTTAGTGCCCAAAGTCATTCGTGATGATCATCGTTATTTAATTGAACAAGAAAAGGGTGACGTTCATGGCGGAAATTAAAACCTACACGATGAACTTTGGTCCGCAACATCCTGCCGCACACGGTGTATTACGTTTAGTATTGGAATTAGACGGTGAAACGGTTGTGCGTGCAGATCCACACATTGGTTTATTGCATCGTGCTACAGAAAAATTAGCGGAAACGAAACCTTACAATCAAAGCATTGGTTACATGGATCGTTTAGATTACGTATCGATGATGTGTAATGAACATGCTTATGTATTGGCGATGGAAAAATTATTAGGCGTGGAAGCGCCGATACGTGCAAAATACATTCGTACCATGTTTGATGAAATCACGCGTATTTTAAATCATTTATTGTGGTTGGGTGCGCACGGATTAGACATTGGCGCAATGACCATGTTTTTATATACATTCCGTGAACGTGAAGATTTAATGGATGTGTATGAAGCGGTTTCGGGTGCGCGTATGCACGCGACGTATTATCGTCCTGGCGGTGTTTACCGTGATATTCCCAATCAAATGCCGCAATACGATGCAAAACAATTTAAATCAAGCCAATTGAAATGGCGTAATGCGAATCGACAAGGTTCTGTTCTTGATTTCATCTGGGATTTCACTGAGAATTTCCCTCAACGCGTGGATGACTATGAAACATTGTTAACGGATAACCGCATTTGGAAACAACGAACCGTAGGTATTGGTGTTGTTACGCCTGAACGTGCCATCGCATTAGGATTAACGGGCCCGATGTTACGTGGTTCGGGTGTTGCGTGGGATTTGCGTAAAAAACAACCTTACTCGGTTTATGATCAAATGAAATTTGATATCCCAGTTGGGAAAAATGGCGACAGTTATGATCGTTATTTAGTGCGTGTAGAAGAGATGCGTCAGTCGAATGAAATTATTCGACAATGTGTTGAGTGGTTACGCAAAAATCCTGGCCCTGTGATGATTGATGATTGCAAAATTGTCCCGCCGAAGCGTGATGTCATGAAAAACAGTATGGAAGCATTGATCCATCATTTTAAATTATTTACCGAAGGTATGTGTATTCCTGCGGGCGAAGCCTATGCAGCGATTGAACATCCGAAAGGGGAATTTGGTATTTATTTAATATCCGATGGCGCGAATAAACCTTACCGTTTAAAGATTCGTGCCGCAGGTTTTGCGCATTTGGCAGCGATGGATGAAATGTCGCGCGGGCATATGTTGGCAGATGTTGTCACGCTCATTGGTACGCAAGATATTGTATTTGGGGAGATTGATCGGTAATGTCGGACGTATATCAACTTAGCGATGCATTGAAAAAAGACATTGACCAATGGGTTGCGAAGTTTCCTATGGATCGCAAATTATCTGCGGTGATTCCCGCATTAAATTTGGTACAAGATTTAGAAGGACATATTTCAGAACCGATGATGAATGCGGTAGCTGATTATTTAGGCATTCCACGTATCGCCGCTTACGAAGTTGGAACATTTTACACATTATATGATTTAAAACCTCGCGGTAAATATCGCCTCGATGTTTGCACGAATATATCCTGCATGTTGCGTGGAAGTGATGAAATTATGAGTCATTTGAAGAAACGTTTAGGTATTGGTGTGAATGAAACATCCGATAATAAACTGTTCACATTACGTAGTGTTGAATGTTTAGGTTCGTGTGGAACAGCACCTGTGATGCAAATCGACAAAGACTATCATGAAAATCTAACACCAAAAAAAATCGATGAAATTCTTGATACATTGGAGCGTAAAGCATGAAATTGAATCAAGTCTGTTATCGCTCATTAGAATTTGATGATCCTGCATCATTAAAAACCTACGAAGAAAAAGTAGGCGGATATAAAGTATGGCGTAAGATATTAAAAGAAAAGCCCTCGCCTGAAGAGCTCATTGAAGAATTAAAGAAATCGGTTTTACGTGGACGTGGTGGCGCAGGATTCCCAACCGGTTTGAAATGGAGTTTCATGCCGCGTCACTTGGAGGGTGTGAAGTACGTTGTTTGTAATTCCGATGAAAGTGAACCGGGTACATTTAAAGATCGCGATATCATGCGTTACAATCCTCATCAAATCATCGAAGGAATGGCGATTGCGGGTTATATCTTGGGTGCGACTACCGGATACAATTACACACGTGGTGAATATTGGGAACCCTTTCAAGCCTGTGAAAAAGCCGTGAAAGAAGCACGCGACGCAGGTTTATTAGGTACGAACATTTTAGGAACAGGCGTTGATTTTGAATTGCATAATATGATTGGCGCGGGCGCTTACATATGTGGTGAAGAAACCGCGTTATTAGAATCACTCGAAGGTAAGAAAGGATTTCCACGGTTTAAGCCGCCATTCCCTGCAAATTTTGGTTTGTTTGGACGTCCCACTATTATCAATAACACCGAGAGTTTTGCATCGGTTCCTGTGATATTAGAAAAAGGTGCTGAATGGTTCTTGAATTTAGGCACGCCTAAAAGTGGTGGAACGAAAATCTTTTCTGTATCGGGGCATGTGAATAAACCAGGTAATTATGAAGTTCCCATGGGAACGCCCTTTAAAGATCTATTGGAATTAGCCGGTGGTATGTTACATGGTCGTAAATTAAAAGCGGTGATTCCCGGTGGATCATCCGTGCCTGTATTACCCGCGGATATCATGATGAAAGTGAATATGGATTACGAGTCTATTTCACAAGCGGGAAGTTTATTAGGTGCCGGTTCCGTGATTGTAATGGATGAAACAACGGATATGGTGCGTGTATTAGCGCGTATATCTGAATTTTATGATGAAGAATCTTGTGGACAATGTACGCCTTGTCGCGAAGGAACGGGATGGTTATCACGTACCGTTCATAAAGTATTACATGGTGAAGGTACAAAAGCGGATTTAGACTTATTGCAAGACGTATCCAATAACATGATGGGTCGCACGATATGTGCGTTGGCAGATGCCGCTGCGATGCCCGTATTAAGTTTTATCAAGCATTTCCGTAACGAATTTGAAGCATTGGTGAAAGCGTGAGTGATATTAAGATTGAAATAGATGGAAAACTTTTGTGCGCACAGCAAGGTGAGATGATCATTGAAGTGGCTGATCGCGAGAATATTCGCATCCCACGTTTTTGTTATCACAAAAAATTATCGATTGCGGCCAATTGTCGCATGTGTTTGGTGGAAGTGGAAAGAGCACCGAAACCTTTGCCTGCATGCGCAACACCTATCACTGATGGTATGAAAGTAAAAACACGCTCATCTGTCGCGCTTAAAGCTCAAAAAGCGGTGATGGAATTTTTATTGATAAACCATCCATTAGATTGTCCCGTTTGCGATCAAGGTGGTGAATGTGAATTGCAAGATATTTCCATGGGATATGGCGAAGATATTTCACGTTATAATCAAGGCAAACGCAGTGTGGCTGATCAAGATATTGGCCCATTGATTGAAACCTTCATGACACGTTGCATTCATTGCACACGTTGCGTACGTTTTGGCGATGAGATTTCCGGTATGCGCGAATTGGGCATGGTGAATCGCGGTGAAAACAGCCAAATTACAACGTATGTCGTTAAAAACGTAGAATCAGAATTATCTGGCAATGTCATTGATATTTGTCCGGTGGGCGCACTCACGAATAAACCGTTTCGCTTTAAAGCACGTACGTGGGAAATGAAACAACATGCGACCGTATCACCCCACGATTGCGTCGGTTCTAATATGATGATGCACGAACGTCGCAATGATATCATGCGCGTTGTGCCCAATGAAAACGAAGCCATTAATGAAACTTGGATTGCGGATCGTGATCGTTACAGTCATTTTGCATTATATACACCGGATCGTGTCACACAACCGATGATCAAGGTCAATAATGAATGGGAAACAACAGATTGGGCAACCGCACTAGAACATACTGTGGGTGGTTTACAAAAGGTGATTCATGCGCATGGTGAAAAATCCGTAGGTGCGTTGGCATCTCAAAGCGAAACTGTAGAAAACTATTACATGTTTCAATATTGGTTAAGAAAATTGGGCGTTGATAATATTGATCATCGTTCGCAACAACAGGATTTTTCGGATGAAAATTTATTTCCCGCTTACCCAACATTGGGCAAGACATTTAGTGAAATTGAACAAGCCGATGCAATCGTATTGATAGGTTCGCACACACGTAAAGAACAACCCATGCTTTGGCATCGTATTCATAAAGCCAGTAAAGAAGGTGCAAAAGTTTTTGTCATTAACCCCGTTGATTTTGATTTGTTGATTAAATTAGAAAAACAGATTATTCCCGCGGGTGGTGATATGGTTGCAGGATTAACTGAGTTTGCGAATCATATTCCTGCATCATTGCAATCTGCTAAGAAACCAATGATTATCTTAGGTGCATTAGCATTGAATCATCCACAAGCAGCTACATTGCGCAATTTAGCGCAAAAGGTAGCGGATAAAGTAGGTGCTTCGGTTGGTTTGGCAGCAACGGGTGGTAATGCGGCTGGCGCATGGCTAACGGGAATAGTGCCACACCGTTTACCCGGTAACAAACCTGCTAAAACACAGGGACAACATGTACAAGCCATGTTGGCCGATAAAAAGCATGCTTATGTTTTATTGAATGTGGAACCTGAATTTGATTGCGCAAATACGGGTTTAGCGTTACAAGCCATGAATGATGCTGAATTTGTTGTTGCGATGACGGCATTCACCACAGATGATATGTTGCATTATGCCGATGTTATTTTACCCGCGGCACCGTTTAATGAAATCAGCGGGCATATGATTAATGGTCAAGGTGATTGGCAACGTTTTAATGCTGTGATACCACCCAAAGGTGAATCACGTCCCGCGTGGAAAATTTTCCGCGTGTTAGCGCAGTTATGTCATATCGATGATGTTGAACAATTCATTACAATTAACGACGTATTTAATGCGGTTAAGCAACATCAGGCAGATGTGAATCCTGTGAAATGGTCACATACCTCGTCACATACCTGGAAAGGTGGAATGGTTCGCATTGCAGAAATGCCTATCTATGCAATTGATCCCATTGTTCGTCGTTCAACTCCGTTGCAAGAAACGCATGATGCAACGCGGCCGCAAGGTGCGCATATCAATGCGGCATTGGCGAATCAATTGCAAGTGGAAAATGGTGGTCATGTTACCGTTAAACAAAATGGTTCGGAATTGAAATTAAACGTTGTGGTAGATCAACGCATACCGGATAATGCCGTGTACGTTGCACAGGGTTTAAGTGAACATAAAGTATTGGGTGCAGGATATGCCCTCATTGAGATTAAGCGAGCTTGATATATGGATTTTACATTCATTAAAGACATTGGTTGGATTTTGGTTAAGATCGCTGCGATTCTTATTCCCGTGATTCTGACCATTGTGTATTTAATGTACGCAGAACGCAAAATCATTGGTTTTATGCAAGTACGCGTAGGGCCGAATCGTGTTGGACCTAAAGGTTTATTACAACCTTGGGCTGATGGGATTAAATTATTATTCAAAGAAATATTAATTCCTACCAGTGCCAATAAATTCTTATATATTGTTGCACCGATGATTACGATGGCAACGGCCATTGCCGCATGGGCCGTTGTTCCTTTTGACGTAGGGTTGGTTTTATCAAATATTAATGCCGGTGTATTGTATATTTTAGCGATTACATCATTAGGCGTTTATGGGGTTATTATCGCAGGCTGGTCATCAAATTCTAAATATGCGTTTTTAGGTTCATTGCGTGCATCGGCACAAATGATATCCTATGAAATTGCAATGGGGTTTGCTTTAGTTGGTGTTATCATGGCTGCCGGTTCGTTAAATCTGACTGAAATTGTGATGGCGCAACAGGGTGGTATTTGGCATTGGTTTTGGATTCCGTTGTTGCCATTATTCGTTGTGCATTGGGTATCATCTGTCGCCGAAACCAACCGCGCACCGTTTGATTTAGCCGAAGGTGAATCTGAAATTGTTGCAGGTTTCCATGTGGAATATTCCGGTATGGCGTTCGCAGTATTTTTCTTGGCTGAATATGCCAACATGATTTTACTCTCTTTATTAGCGTCGCTATTTTATTTGGGTGGATGGTTGTCACCATTTGAAGGTATTCCCTATGTGGGTGAATGGTTTGCGTTTGTGCCAGGGCCACTCTGGCTCATATTAAAAACCTGCGTGTTCTTATTCTTGTATTTGTGGTTTCGCGCAACATTCCCACGTTTTCGTTACGATCAGCTCATGCGTTTGGGTTGGAAAGTGTATATTCCCGTCACGTTGGTTTGGATCGTGGTGGTGGCATTGTTGGTACAATTTAAAATAGGACCCTGGTTTTCATGAGACAAGTGAAACACTTCTTAAAAAGCTTTTTATTGTGGGAGCTATTCTTCGGCATGGCGGTGACAGGGCGGCATTTGTTTAAAAAGAAAATCACGTTAATGTATCCGCAACAAAAGACTCCTAAGTCACCTCGCTTTCGTGGATTACATGCATTACGCCGTTACCCTAATGGCGAAGAGCGTTGCATTGCGTGTAAATTATGCGAAGCGGTTTGTCCGGCGTTAGCAATTACCATTGAGTCCAAACCTCGAGAAGATGGTACACGACGCACCACACGTTACGATATCGATTTATTTAAATGTATTTATTGCGGATTTTGTGAAGAATCATGTCCAGTCGATTCCATCGTTGAAACGAACATTTCTGATTTTCATTTTGAAAAACGCGGTGAACAAATCATTGATAAAGAACATTTGTTAGCGATTGGGGATAAGTACGAAGCACAAATCGCTAAAGATCGCGAACTGGATGCGCCTTACAGGTAGGATACGATGACAATAGATTGGTTGAAATTATTCTTTTATAGTTACGCGATAGTTGCATTATTCGGCGCGACCATGGTGATATTGTCACGTAACTCCGTTCGTGCCGTTTTATTTTTGGTATTAACGTTTGTTTCGAGCAGTGGTTTATGGATGTTATTGCAATCAGAATTTTTAGCATTAACGTTGATATTAGTGTATGTCGGCGCGGTCATGGTGCTGTTCTTATTTGTAGTCATGATGCTTAATATGAATATTTCCCCATTAAAAGAAGGTTTTGTTCGTTACTTACCGGTCGGATTATTAATTGCAGCAGCGATTGTTGCTCAATTAATTTGGGTCTACAACAAAACGGATATGGCCGCTTTATACTTAGGTGAACTGGTGATGAAGCCCGCAGATTACAATAACATTAAAGAATTGGGATTGGCTTTATACACGGATTATTTATATCCTTTTGAAATAGCGGGTGTCATATTGTTGGTTGCAATCGTAGCGGCGATTGCGTTAACGTTTCGTGGCCCACAACACCGTCGTAAACAAAGTATTTCCGCCCAAGTGGCTACGCAGAAATCCGATCGTTTACGGATGGTTAAAAATATGGATCCTAACTCAGACTTGAAGGTGTGATGATGTTAAGCATCGTAGATTATTTAATTTTTTCTAGCCTCTTGTTTGGAATTGGCGCTTTAGGTATTGCCATCAACCGTAAGAACGTAATCGTGCTATTGATGTGCATTGAACTTATTTTATTGGCAGTGAACACAAACTTTGTCGCATTTTCCCGCTTTTTGGATCAAACCATTGGGGAAGTGTTTGTCTTCTTTATTTTAACGGTTGCAGCAGCAGAAGCGGCCATTGGTTTGGCTATTCTGGTGGTCTTGTATCGACAACGTAACACGATCAACGTCGAAGAGTTAGACGAATTGAAAGGGTAGAAATAGATGCTCACTAAATTAAGTTTAATCATTATCCTAGCACCTCTCATCGGCGCATTGATCGTCGGTTTGCTAGGGAAACATTTGAATCGATCCGTGGCGCATTGGATTACATCGACATCGGTCGCTGTTTCGCTTGCCGCATCCCTTTGGATTTTGAACATTTATATCACAGCTCCCTTTGAAGTATTTGAAAAAACACTGTATATCTGGGGGCAAAGCGCGGGCATTCCTATTGAAGTGGGTGTTTACATTGATAGTTTAACCATAGCGATGATGTGCGTTGTGACGTTTGTGTCATTGATGGTGCATATTTACACCATTGGTTACATGCATGAAGATCCCGATTATCAACGCTTTTTTGCGTACATCGCTTTCTTTACGTTTTCAATGTTAACGTTGGTCATGTCAAATAATTTCATGCAATTATTTTTTGGTTGGGAAGCAGTGGGGTTGGCATCGTACCTATTAATTGGCTTTTGGTTTAAACGTCCGACGGCCATTTATGCAAACTTGAAAGCATTCATTGTTAACCGAGTAGGGGACTTTGGTTTTCTATTAGGCATTGCCGCAGTCTTTTTAATATTTGGTACATTCAATTATAGTGAAGTATTCAACAACACCTCGATACTTTCTGATAAAACATTAACCTTATGGTCTGGTACAACGTTTTCCATGGCAACAGCCATTTGTGTATTATTATTCATCGGGGCAATGGGCAAATCTGCACAAGTTCCTTTGCATGTCTGGTTGCCGGATTCGATGGAAGGTCCTACACCCATTTCTGCGCTGATTCATGCGGCCACGATGGTAACAGCGGGTGTCTTTATGGTTGCACGTATGTCGCCGATATTTGAACAATCCACCGCTGCATTGACATTTATTCTTGTGATAGGTGCTACCACGGCGTTGTTTATGGGCTTGGTTGGTATTGTGCAAAACGATATTAAACGCATCATTGCGTATTCAACTTTGTCGCAATTGGGTTACATGATGATCGCATTAGGTGCATCGGCTTATGCAGCAGGTGTTTTTCACTTAATGACACACGCGTTTTTTAAAGCGTTGTTATTTTTGGGCGCAGGTTCTGTGATCATTGCAATGCATCATGAACAAGATATTCGCAAGATGGGTGGCTTGTATCGCTTCATGCCGATTACATACATTACCATGCTTATTGGTTCATTAGCATTGGCAGGTATTCCACCATTCGCAGGATTTTTCTCGAAAGATGTGATTATTGAATCCGTGAAGCATTCCACCATTCCAGGCGCAACTTACGCTTATTATGCTGCGACGATTGGAGTTGTTGTAACAGCGATTTACAGTTTCCGTTTATTCTTCTTGGTATTCCATACTAGCCCACGCATGAATGATAAAACAAAATCTCATTTACATGAGTCACCGATGGTTGTGACGGTTCCGTTGATATTGTTGGCGATTCCATCGATGGTGATTGGATATTTATTAGTGGGCCCCATGTTGTTTGATCAGCAAGCGTTTTTAAATAGTAGTTTATTTGTGTTACCTGAAAATAACGTATTGGCTATGATAGGTTTGCATTTCCACGGTGCATTGGCGTTTGCGTTGCATGCGCCTAAAACATTGGTATTTTGGTTAGCGCTCAGCGGCATTGCCATCGCATGGGCGCTTTATATTCAATGGCCGCATATTCCTGGCAAAATTAAATACCATGCCTCATTCATTTATAACATCCTCCTATCAAAATATGGATTTGATGCATTTAACGATTGGTTCTTTGCCAAAGGTTCGCGTGAAGTAGGTAATGCCGCGTGGCAAATCGGTGATGTGAAAATCATTGATGGTGTGATGGTGAATGGTTCGGCACATCTGGTTGGGCGTGTCGCAACATTAACACGTCGTATTCAAACTGGATTTTTAAACCAATATGTTCAAATCATGATAGTTGGCCTGTTGGCGCTGATATCCTTGTGGATGTGGATGGAATATAAATGATGGATTGGCCTTTGCTCAGTAGTTTAATTTGGTTGCCCGTCGTGGGTGGTTTGTTGTTATTGCCTTGGAACAAAGAATCGCAACAAACGTGCGTGCGTTGGAGCGCGTTGATTATCAGTTTGATCAGTTTAGGATTATCAGGATTAGTGTGGTATCGATTTGATAATGCTGTTGTGGGCATGCAATTTGTGGAATCACTTCCCTGGATTCCGGCGTTTAATGCCAATTACGCATTAGGCATTGATGGTATTGCATTACCGCTGATTTTATTGACGTCGTTTTGCACCGTGCTTGTTTGTATTGCAGGATGGGAAGTTATCAAGCAACGTGTGGCAGCTTATTACGCAGCCTTTTTAATCATGCAAGGCGTGATGGTCGGTGTGTTTGCAGCAACCGATGGTTTATTGTTTTACGTTTTCTGGGAAGTGATGTTGATCCCAATGTTTTTAATTATTGGTATCTGGGGCGGATCGAATCGCATTTACGCAACCCTTAAATTCTTCTTGTATACATTTTTAGGTTCCATATTTTTATTAGTCGCGTTGATCTATTTGTATTTACAAAGTGGCAGTTACGCTATCAGCAGTTTTTACGGACTGGAATTATCGCACACCGCGCAACTTTGGATTTTCTTAGGTTTCTTATTTGCATTCGCTGTTAAGATTCCCATGTTCCCCGTACATACCTGGTTGCCGGATGCCCATGTGGAAGCGCCCACGGGCGGTTCCGTGATATTAGCCGCGATCTTATTGAAATTGGGTGGTTACGGTTTTTTACGTTTCAGTGTTCCCATCGCACCGGAAGCCAGTTTAACCTTGGCTGATTTTATGATTGGGCTTTCTTTAATTGCTGTTATTTACATTGGCTTTGTGGCCATTGTACAAAAAGATCTGAAAAAGTTGATTGCCTATTCATCGATTGCCCACATGGGATTTGTGACGCTTGGCATATTCATGGCGTTGCCCTTATTAATGAATGACGGGCAAACTCACGCGATCATGGGTGTGGAAGGCGCGATGGTTCAAATGATTTCCCACGGGTTTATTTCTGCTGCCATGTTCTTATGTGTAGGTGTGTTATACGATCGCATGCACACACGTCAAATCGCAGACTTTGGTGGCGTGGCCAACGTGATGCCAATATTCGCAGGTTTCATGTTGTTATTTGCCATGGCGAATGTCGGTTTGCCAGGAACATCCGGATTTGTTGGTGAATTCTTGGTTATTTTAAGCGCATTTAAACTGAGCTTTTTATTCGCAGCCTTTGCTTCAGCCACGTTGTTATTAGCACCGGCTTATACCTTGTGGATGGTGAAGCGTGTGATGTTTGGCGAAGTTGCCAACACGCATGTGGCAGGTTTAAAAGATATTAATGTGCGTGAAATTATTTTCTTAGGTTTGTCAGCATTATTTGTCATTGGCTTAGGTTTGTGGCCGGAACCATTATTGGCGATGATGCGCACAACCATTGAACATTGGGTTTTACATTTGCAACAGGTGGTGACGTAAAATGATCCCTGAAATCTTTTTAGCAACCATGACTTGCGTGATATTGCTCGTTGACTTATATCTCCCTGAACGGTTTCGTCGAGTCACCTATGTGTTATCACAAGTGACATTAGCGATTGCCGCTGTATTAACGGTTTCATTATGGGATACGTATTATTTGTTAATGGATGGACATTTTGTCAGTGACAAATTAGCCGTGGTATTAAAAACCAGTATATTTATCGTGGGGTTTTTTATATTTGCTTATGTCTACGATTATTTACGTGAACGCGACATACGAATCAGCGAATATTATATATTAGCGTTGTTTTCACTATTAGGCATGAGTGTTTTAATTTCAGCCGGTAGTTTATTAACGTTATATTTAGGTTTAGAATTATTATCGTTGCCGTTGTACGCGATGGTTGCCATGATCCAGCGTCGCGAAACAGCTTCCGAAGCCGCGATGAAATATTTTGTGATGGGCGCGCTGGCATCCGGCATGTTGCTCTTTGGTATTTCATTGATTTACGGTAGCACGGGTCAAATTTATTTGGATGTGTTACCGGTTGCATTCAACATGGCAGAACAACCGGATATGTTATTGTTATTAGGCTTGGTATTTTTAGTGATTGGTATTGCATTCAAATTTGGCGCGGTGCCCTTTCATATGTGGGTTCCCGATGTGTATCAAGGTTCGTTACATCCCATTATTTTAATGGTTTCAACGGCTCCGAAGATTGCTGCGTTCGGTATGTTGGCACGCATTCTCTGGGATATGTTTGGCGCTGCCCCTGAGACGTGGCAAAATTTCATGTTGATCATGGGCGTTTTGTCGTTATTATTGGGAAATCTTGCGGCGATCGCGCAAAGTAATATCAAACGTATGTTAGCTTATTCAACCATTTCCCATGTTGGGTTTATTTTCTTGGCAATATATGCTGGGAATTTTTCTGCCGGTGCTTATTATGTTTTAGCGTATGCGCTCATGACGCTTGCGGCATTCGGCGTATTAGTTGTATTGTCGCAACGCGGTGTTGAAATTGAAGCGATCAATGATTTGTCAGGTTTGGATAAACAACACCGTTGGTTGGCGTTTATGATGCTGTTAATTATGTTTTCACTCGCCGGTGTTCCGCCCTCGATCGGTTTCTATGCGAAGTTTGTCGTATTAAGCGCGCTCGTGGATGTTCAAGCGATTTACATCGCCGTGTTTGGTTTAATCATGTCTGTGATTGGCGCGTTTTATTATTTACGTGTGGTTAAAGTAATGTATTTTGATGAACCTCGAATATCGCGTGAGATCACTGTTCCGCATGGCGTGAATGCGCTGTTGAGCATGAACGTTCTTGCTACGTGGATATTGGGAATTATTCCAAGTAGCCTTATGGCAATCTGTTTACTTTTGTTTTAAATCTATTGATTGTATTGCGCACCACATTACCTGCCGTCAGAACCGCGAACAAAGTGAGCGGATGTAATGAGTGAGCATTCTTCGTGATGTTGCTATTTTTTTGAGTCTCTATCGGGTCGTGCGCTGGCAAACACGCCGTGAATACATCCCTGTAGGCTTCTCCTCGGCATCCCTGCCTCGGAGAGTTTGCCATCACACAACCCGACACGACTCCAAAATGGCAACATCACTTCTGGCTCAACGCATAATCACGCAATCAGAACCGCGCACGTTCGTGCGCGGGTGTAGAAAACATGACTCATCTGATCGCTCACTTACGTTCGCGCTCTGACTCGCGCTCATCTTGAGTCGGAGCGCGAGTGTTAACGAGCGATCAGATGAGTTAGAATTTACGTTAGTTATTGTTTAGATTATTGTTTGAATTAGAAGGATTAGGAGTTGCGCTTGAATCAGAAGCATCCACCCGGTCCGTTTTCTTCTCATCCACAAACATATTTCGAACGGGTTTAGAAGCAGAATACATTTCATATGATTTATATCCACCATACGCCGCAAGCCCAACCGCCACCACGAGAGCGACAATTGTGGAAATCAACACAACCACTTCCGGACTAAATTCAAAACTTAAATCACCTAATTGTTTAATACTATCTTTATACCCTTCAAACCCTGAATCTATCATCGCTTCTGCCAATACCCTATTTCCTTCATTATGTGTTTCACCCTCATAATGATTGCAAAGAAAGTAAATACCAAATGTTGCGAAGGTCGCAGAAGCAGTGAGATAGGCAAGGAGTTGTTTTTTGATCTGAGCGTCAGTAGTAACATCAATAGGCGTAACCCGTTTTTTGTGAGGCGAAACAACTGCCTCATAATACCCCTCCAGCTCTTCGCTATTCGTATGCATGCTCATTAATTCAGGGTCGCCATTTTCAGGTACTTTGTATATACTAATGACCATACCATCAATAGATTTTTTTTGTTTGTCACCGGCATTAACGGAGGTAATTTCAAAATCATATTCCACGGCAACCCAATAAATTTCCTTCTCATGTTCCAATGCAAAAAATGTTTTTTTAGTTGCAGAAAGGCTTAAATCCTTGGATATAAAAGAAGGTTGTAGTAATGCTGAGAAAAATCCGGCATGCATTTGAAAATAATGTTTTAGATGAAATTTATTGAAATTTTCTTGTGTTAATAGTTCCTTTAAGATATCTTTTGGAGCAGAAGAAGAAACGCTAGGTCTTCGAAGAGGGGAGGATACGTTTGCTCCTTTCACAATGACGGCATTAACTCTAGTATTTCGAACCCATTCTTCTTTCAGATTGGCAACCGTTACTTCCTGGTGTTCATTGCTTTGCACAAAAATGCTGTTAGATTCCGTTTGTGCTTTCAGCATAGCTGCAACACCGCCTGCTTTTTCATTATCTGCTTTTTCCTGGGCTTTTGCTTCCGTATCAACATTTCTTTGAACGGATTGAGCAAGATAAACATGCAGCTTGTCGAGATCTAAGGGGGTAAACAAGCCCATACTATCAGGCAAATCAAGCATAACTCCTGCAGCATTATTTGCTAGCTGCGGATATAACACTCCTAAAATTTCAGAATTCCCACCCATACCCTGCGTTTTACCTCATCAATCGTACATTAAATAAAAAATGACATATCTCCAACGACTAAGTATAACATAAGCTTGCTAACGCAGTTATTCCATAACTCTTTGTTTTAATTGATATTTTACAAAATCTCACGCTTCTTAACATCTTGCTACAAATGAGCCCAAATTTGCACATCCCTCTATACATGACCTCTATCTTTTTGTATATTTAGGGTTCGAGGTGACCTATGTATTTGCTAGAAGATGGAGACAAGAAATTGCAAGAAGATAATCTCACATATTATGTACCAAAAACGTGAAGGTCTTCACAAAAAATGTACTAAAAACGTGGCGTTCTTCACGTTTTTAGTACATAATATGTGAATGAAACGTCATATTTATGCTCAATTATTGGCATGGAAAACCAGCGATTCGCGTAAGCCTTTGATTTTAAAGGGAGCGCGGCAAGTTGGTAAGACCTATATTTTAGAGGTGTTCGGGCAGAACGAATATCAACAAGTGGTTTACCTTAATTTTGAGGAAAACAAGCGGCTTGCCAGTCTTTTTGAAACCGACTTAGATCCTCAACATATTCTAGAAGGCATCTACCTTCTCACAGGCAAGGATCCTTCATTGCCTGATACGCTTGTTATTTTTGATGAAGTGCAACAATGTCCTAATGCGATCACTTCACTCAAATATTTTTGCGAAAAGGCAAACCATATTCACCTCATTGCGGCGGGTTCATTATTAGGAGTTAAATTATCGAAAGCCACACACTTTCCTGTCGGTAAGGTGAACTTCTTAGATTTATATCCGATGACCTTCTTTGAATTTTTAGAAGCATTGCAGTTACAACATCTCACCGAACATTTAAAATCAAAAACAGACTTTGAACCCCTGCCTGACATTATTCATCAAACATTGATGGAATGGTTAAGAAAATATTTTATTATTGGCGGCATGCCAGAAGTGGTGAAGACTTACATTGAAACTAAAAATTTTGAACGAGCATTATTAGTGCAACAAGAAATATTAAAATCTTATACCAATGATTTTTCAAAATATGCAGCTCCGAATGACGTCATGAAAATCATGGAAATTTGGGATAAAATTCCTACCCAGCTCGCACGGGAAAATAAGAAGTTTATGTTTTCTGCTATTAAACAATCGGCCCGCGCAAGGGATTATGAAGTATCGCTTCAGTGGTTATTGAATGCGGGACTTGCATTAAAATCTTCCTATCTGTCTGTTCCCAGGCTTCCCTTGGAAGGTTATGCCGACACCAGTATATTTAAAATATATTTATTAGATACCGGGCTTTTATCGTGTTTGAGTCAATTAAAACCAGCTATTATTTTAGACGGTGATATATTATTTCAAGAGTTTAAAGGGGCATTGACAGAAAATTTTGTCGCTCAAGAATTAACCGTTGCTTTTAACCAAAAATTGCATTATTGGGGAAGCGAGGCAACAGCAGAAGTAGACTTTGTTGTGGATGTTGAGTCGCATGTATTTCCGCTCGAGGTAAAAGCTGGTATGGCCAAGCATAAGAAAAGTCTTGTATCTTATTTTGAAAAATACCATCCT
Source organism: uncultured Gammaproteobacteria bacterium (assembly GCA_964443025.1). Taxonomy (GTDB): domain Bacteria; phylum Pseudomonadota; class Gammaproteobacteria; order JABCZS01; family JABCZS01; genus JAJFKJ01. The sequence continues at coordinate 21,203 of CAYUEL010000013.1, forward strand.
TCCACTATGGTTCGGGCGAACCCGATGAACTTTTACCGAGAGAATCATTTTTGTAACATCCCTCTTTATGCAATTGGGGTGTTAAGAAATATTATACTGTCTCCGTGAGCCGAATAATCTCTCTATTCGGCTCACCCAATGAGCCGAATGGGGTTGTCTCAACGTAAAGACATCTTGTTACACAAATTCACATCCTATTAATACCTTTGGGGGTAATAAAATCATACACTTAGCTTTAATGTGAGATTGATTATGGCATCGATAATTCAAAAATGTTATAATGCTTACTCACCTGGCGTCTACATCGAGGTATCCATCAGATGGGTGATGACAACACACCACAACCCGATCAACAAATTCCGTGGCAATTACGGAGAGTTGTTAAGTATCACTACGACTCTATTTATTACACAGTAGATTCAGTTGGAAATTTAACGCAAGTTCAATCAGTTGAGCCATATAATTTTATAGGCGTACGTCGACAATCAACCTCTACAGAAACTTCACAGTCACCGCTTTCCCCAGAGGGTTATTTGATATCCGAGGATGCGCGTATTAACGCAATCCAATGGGCAAAAGAAAATCCTGATACGAAACAAAAAAAGGCCAAGAATCATCTTGTTCCTTACTCTCAACAAAAGATGGGGAATGCATTGTTATCAGCCATGTTATCTTAGGGCGAGGTAGTTTTGGTCGCGTTAAGCTAGGGCAAAATCTTAACACCAAACAATTTGTTGCGGTTAAAGTATTTGATGAGCGAGATCGATACGATCAAGGTTTTGCTACAGAAGTAGCGGGTTTTAAAGCAGTCGAACCTGAAGCAACTATTCAAACGGCCACTCGTAATAATATTCAAGTAACCAAGCGTCACCCTCAAATGGGCGATAAATTATTTCAAAAGGATATGCAAGGCAAACCGGCTGATCTGTATCTTCAAGGACTGAGCGAAAAAGAAACTCTCACCAAGCATTACATGGTAACCCCTTATTTACCGGGAAACTCATTGGCTAGGAGAATGGATGCGCCTGATTTAAATAAATATGATTATGTAAATACTATTCAATTAGCCATCAATATGATCGATGCGGTGCAACAACTGCATGACAATAAAAAGATTGTGCACGGTGACTTAGGTCCTGGTAATTTTATCTGCGATGAAACAGGCGCATCAGTTAAGATTGTCGATTATGCCTTGGCAAAACCCCTTGCTGAAAAATCCATATTAGACAAAACTGAAGAAGAGATAGAAACATTTCTTAGTACGATGGTCCAACCTAAATCTCTTAGCGTTTCAGCCGAAGCTAAGCAAACGATAAAAGATTTTGCTTACGAGCTCTCTCATTTATCAGAAAAAAATCGTGATGAGCAGCAGAAAATTCTTAAAGATGTTTTTTGGTTGGTAAGACTCGGATGTGATGGAATGTATTACAACGGTCTGATCATAATCCCAAAAAATGATGAGACTGCAAAGCAAAACCGAAACCAGTTGATTAAAGATATCTTCGGAAGAGGAATGGCTCCATATAAGCCACCCGAATATAACAAAGATAAAACAGAAGGAGATATTTACGCTGTAGGCGTGAATGTGGCGATACTTTTTTCTGTGTTGGAGATAGGGGTTTCTAAAGCAAATGAATGGAAACAATTTGTAGATTATTTTTTGCCTGATGTTGTTAAATACCGTCGTTTACATCCGAATGAATATTTTGAAAATGTATATGGCTACTTAAACACCCCTTGGTTGTGGGAATTGCAAATTGAGAAGGAATTACGGAATATCGTCGCAGGTATGATGCATCCTGATCCTGCGAAGCGTACGAATTTAGCATTGGCGAAAACTCAATTACAAGGGATACAAACACGTTTGGATGATCCAACACAATATGCATCATTATTTTCTTGTGCCTCTTACAATAAAAAATGGATTGCTGTGTTTACGATCGTATTGATTACAAGCTTGGTATTGGGTTGTGGCGGTTGGGATGTTGGTCTTGAAATGGCTCTCCAAGAGACAGGTTTATCAGGTGAAAAAAATCTAGACGATAACGTCAGTGAGACTAAAGTAGAATTGATCATTATGGGTGGGATAGGGATATTGGCAGAGCTGTATATGGCAAAAGATGCTACCGAAACATTTAGAGAGCAACAATCTGCAGCGACATGTAAACCCGTGATACGCTCAAGTAAGATTGGCGGATCCAATCCAACCCCAACCTCAAATCAAATACCCACAAGTTCTAGCACCCTAGCCCCTGCTTGAACCTTGCGTTGACTCACCCGCCCATCTTCGGTATACTGTCCCCACCATTGCGGGGTGGAGCAGTCTGGCAGCTC
>CAYUEL010000014.1:0-23019 GCA_964443025.1 uncultured Gammaproteobacteria bacterium
TCAAAGAATTCATCATTCGTCTTCGTTGCTTTTAAGCGATCGATCAAGAATTCCATTGCGGCAACTTCATTCATTGGGTGAAGAAGCTTGCGTAGGATCCAGACTTTTTGCAATTCATCAGGTTTCATCAGCATTTCTTCGCGACGTGTACCAGAGCGATTGATATTAATCGCAGGGTAAACACGTTTTTCAGAGATATCGCGATCCAGATGAATCTCAAGGTTACCGGTTCCTTTAAATTCTTCGTAAATAACCTCATCCATTTTCGAGCCGGTATCAACCAAGCAAGTGGCGAGGATCGTTAAGCTACCGCCTTCTTCGATATTACGTGCAGCACCAAAGAAACGTTTAGGACGTTGTAATGCATTTGCATCCACGCCACCGGTTAATACTTTGCCGGAGGATGGAACAACGGTGTTATAAGCGCGTGCTAAACGAGTGACTGAGTCTAACAAAATGACCACGTCTTTTTTATGCTCGGCCAGACGTTTGGCTTTTTCAATAACCATTTCTGCAACTTGCACATGGCGCGCAGGTGGTTCATCAAATGTACTTGCAATCACTTCGCCACGTACGGAACGTTCCATTTCCGTAACCTCTTCAGGACGTTCATCGATGAGCAATACAATCAAATGGCATTCAGGATTGTTCTTCGTAATCGACGCTGCAATATTTTGCAACATCATTGTTTTACCTGTTTTCGGAGGTGCTACGATTAAACCACGTTGACCTTTACCAATTGGTGCCGCTAAATCAATAACGCGTGCGGTAAGGTCTTCCGTAGAACCATTACCTATTTGCATCTTCAAGCGTTCATTGGGGAACAGGGGTGTAAGGTTTTCAAATAAAATCTTGTTACGGCAATTTTCGGGGGGTTCGTAGTTAATTTGCTCTACTTTTAACAAAGCGAAATAACGTTCGTTATTGTCTTTGGGTGGTCGAATGGTACCTGTTACTGTATCACCCGTGCGCAACCCAAAGCGGCGAACTTGGCTAGGTGATACATAAATATCATCGGGGCCTGCCAAATAAGAGCCGTTTGCGGAGCGCAAGAATCCATAACCATCTTGCAGGACTTCAAGCACACCGTCGCCCGATATGTCTTCGCCTTTTTGCGCATGCGCTTTTAAAATAGCGAAGATGAGATCTTGTTTACGTGCACGAGCGAGGTTTTCAATATTCATCTCGTTGCCAAGGTTCATTAAGTCTTGAATAGACTTAGTCTTAAGTTCAGTTAAATTCATAGGTTTTTGACTTTCATCGTGTTGAATAAAGAACTACTGATATGTATGTTCCGGTTTATGTTAAAGGTAAATGTTTCTTAGTATTCGTGCCCGGAGATGGGCACAAACATAACAATACCACTAATTCATAAAAAATTCAATATAAAATCGCATATCTTAAACATTAATAAAATCAACCAGTTACAATGCGCTATCTAAGAACGCAATTAATTGTGACTTTGTTAAAGCGCCCACTTTCGTTTGGTCGACTTCGCCACCCTTGAATAATATCAACGTGGGAATGCCGCGAACACCGTATTTTGCAGGGGTTTCTGGATTATCATCCACATCCAACTTTGCTACTTTAAGTTTTCCGCTGTATTCACCTGCGATCTCTTCAAGTATAGGAGCGATTGATTTACAAGGACCACACCACGGTGCCCAAAAATCAACTAGCACAGGTTTGCTTTCTTCTAACACTTCTGTTTCAAAACTTTCATCGCTTAATGTTGTGATATTGTGACTCATGTTTTCCCTCATCTAATTAACCGTATCAGTCATTCTTTAACATTTGGCATCACTAGTCAATAGGATATGTCTTAGTTAATTTTGTTGCGTCCCTCGGCTTGATAAGATATGCAAGCCTTTTAGCAAGTTAATCGCTTCAATTAAAGCATAATCCTCGTGTACCGGTTGTTCAATGGTTTCTTCAACAACGATATCGTCACCATTTTTAATGTGTCCGGTTAAATCTTTTTCACGTACGGTAATGGCGGCTTCTAATTGCTGATTATCCTGTTTAGAAAGGGTGTAATCTTGCAATGCGATATCCGGTTTAATACCTTCGGCTTGAATAGAACGGCCCGCAGGCGTGTAATACAAAGCAGTTGTTAGTTTTAAGCCTGTATCATCTTGCAAAGGAATAACTGTTTGTACGGAACCTTTTCCGAATGTGTTCGTTCCCATTACAATAGCGCGATGATGATCTTGTAATGCACCCGCTACAATTTCTGAAGCAGAGGCAGAACCTGAGTTAACCAAAATAACCATGGGTGCGCCGCTTAGAATATCATTGCCATGTGCATGTTCACGAATTTTAGAAGATGACATTCGCCCTTCGGTATATACGATGAGCCGGTCGTATCCGATTGTTTTACTGTCTAAGAAAACATCCGACACTTCAACAGCTGCTTCTAAGACACCACCTGGATTATTACGTAAATCCAGTACTAAACCTTCTAATTTTCCGTTATTTTCTTTTTCAAGCTTTTCAATGGCGGTTCTAACATCAGAACCTGTTTGCGCTTGGAAATTAGATATACGTAGATAACCATAATTAGGTTCGACTAATTCCGTGCGAACGCTATCAACTTTGATGGTATCGCGTTGCAATTCGACAACGATAGGTGCTGTTGCATTTTCACGTAAAATAGTTAATTTTATTTTTTCACCCTTAGGACCGGGCATTAAATTAACGGCATCGTTGAGTGACATTCCTTTAACAGGTGTGTCATCGATGCGGATGATTAAATCACCGGGTTGAATGCCTGCGCGGCTGGCAGGTGTATCATCAATAGGTGAAACTACTTTAACAAAGCCGTCTTCCATGGTAACTTCAATGCCTAAGCCACCAAATTTTCCAGAAGTACTGACTTTTAAATCGTGCATCATTTCTTTATCGAGATACGCTGAATGGGGATCGAGGCCCGATAACATACCTCGAATGGCATTTTCAAAAATCACTTGGTCATCAACGTCTTCAACATAGTATTTATTAATTTGATCAACGACATGAGTAAATTGCTTTAATTCCACATAGGGTAATTCTTTTTGTTGTTTATTCGTCGCAGTTGGATCTGCATAAACTTGACTGGTAATACCTAATAACGTGCCTAAAATTAATCCACTGGCCATTGGAAGTGTAAATATTTTTAATCGAGTTTGTTGTTTCATAAATGTCCTCAGCTTTGTCGTTGGATCCAGGCCATGGGGTCTATAGGATTGCCCGCGTGCCGTATTTCAAAGTATAAACCAGGGTCAGGCATTCCGCCGCTTTTTCCGATAGTTGCGATGATTTCATTTGCGGTCACCAAATCCCCCACTTTTTTCTGAAGTGCTTGATTATACGCATAAAGACTCATGTAATTGTCACCGTGATCGACAATTAGTAATAAACCATATCCACGCAGCCAATCGGCATAAATGACGCGGCCAGAGTGAACCGCATGCACAGGCTCCCCCTCTTTGTTTCGAATAAAAATGCCAGACCAGCTTATATTATCATCATGACGCTTTGATCCAAAGGGGTAAAGTAATTCTCCATGCGTTGGCCAAATTAAATTACCTTTTGATGCCACAATTTTTTGCGAAGCTGCTTGTGTGTTCTGTTTTTCAAGTCGAGCAATGATCTTGTTTAATCCAGCTGCATCGGTTTTAAGCTGAGATATGCGGTTACCCTTTTGAGTAATATCCTTATTGAGTTGCGCCAACAGAGATTCCCTTCTTTTTTGTTTTGTTTGAAGTTCTTTATATTGCTTTAGCTGTTCTTGTTGCAATAACTTTAATTCAGCAAGTTTACCTTCGATTAATACCTCGCGTTCCGCAATGGTGGTTAATTCATCTTTTATCTTTTTAATCTCAGTTTGCCTTGCTTGATTAAAGTAGCGGTAATACTGCAATAATCGATTAAATTCATGAGGATTTGATTGACTCAATAATAATTTTAACAATGAACTTTGTTGCGTTAAATAAGCATTTTTAACTTGTTCTCGAAGGTGTGATTGTTGTTGTTCTAATGCTTCTTTTGCATTATCTTGATCTTGATTTAAGAGATGCAATGAAGTTTGATGCTGTCTTATTTTCTTATTATATTCCTGAAGCTCAGGTGCTATTTCACCGATTTTCATATCCAGTTCACGTAACATGATTTGAAATTGTTCTTGCTTTGATTCATCATATTCCAATGACTCGCTTAACGTTTTAATTTCATTTTCAAGTGTTTTAAGCTTTGCTTGCTCTTTGGTTAAATCTTCTGCATGAGCAGTCAAAACCAAACAAGTTAATGCTATATTTAATATTATTTTTCGCATTTCAGTAGTACTTTTCCGGTCATTTCTTTAGGCATGGGAATATCTAATAAGTACAACATCGTGGGTGCAATATCAGCCAAGATGCCTTCGTTCGCGATAAATTTAGCGGGACGTCCATAATAGATCAACGGAACCAGCTCACTGGTATGTGCTGTGTGTGCTTGCTGTGTTTCCGTGTTAAACATTTGTTCAGCGTTGCCATGATCAGCTGTAATTAAGCATTCTCCCCCTACTTCCCCAAGCGCATCAACGATGCGACCAATACATTGGTCAACTGTTTCAATGGCTTTTACTGTCGCATCAAAATTACCTGTGTGACCCACCATGTCAGGATTAGCAAAGTTGCAAATGACAACATCAAATTTTTTCTTTTCGATAGCATCAACCAGTTTATCGGTAATTTCAAAAGCGCTCATTTCAGGTTTTTGATCATAAGTTTTGACTTTAGGAGAAGGAATAAGTTCACGTGTTTCGCCAGGATAAGGTTCTTCCACGCCGCAACTAAAAAAGAATGTGACATGTGCGTATTTTTCTGTTTCAGCAATACGCAATTGTTTCATGTTTTTCTTAGATATGATTTCGGCAAACGTGTTTTCGATGGTGGCAGGAGGAAATGCCATATCAGCAGTGATATCATCAGCGTAATGGGTTAATGTAACAAAACCTGCAAGCTGGGGTAATGGATGTCTTTTAAAAGCCGTGAAATCAGGTTCTAAAAAGGCACGTGTTATTTGTCTTGCACGATCAGCCCGGTAATTCATGAAGATAATACCATCACCATTATTCAATTTAATTGCAGGTGTATTTTCAGGATGAATCGATGTTGCCTCAACAAATTCATCGGTTTCACCGCGATTATAAGCGGCTTCTAATGCTTCTATTGGATCAGTAGATGAGAAATCCGATTGACCATCAGCAATCAATTTGTATGCACTTTCGATACGGTCCCAATGGTTATCACGATCCATCGCAAAAAAGCGTCCGACGATCGAAGCAATGGTACAATTTTTAATGGCACGCAAATATTCTTTGGCACTTTTTGGTGCTGTATCACGCCCATCTAAAAAAGCATGCAAGCAAACATTCACACCGGCATCATTAGACACATCGATCATGGCTTGAATATGCCGAATATGACTGTGTACGCCGCCATCTGATAACAACCCGATAATATGTAACCGACCGTTTTGTTGTTTGATATTATCCAGTAGTTTTTTAATGGCGGGCCTTTCAGCCAACTTATCTTCTGCAATGGCTTTATCTATGCGTGTCAGATCTTGGTAAATGACACGGCCAGCACCGAGATTCATATGCCCCACCTCGGAATTGCCCATTTGACCATTAGGTAATCCCACATCCGTCCCAGAACCAGAAATGAGGATATTGGGATGGTGCGCCATCAACGCATCGAGTCGCGGCGTTTTAGCCTGATGAATGGCGTTGTACTCAGGTTGTTCACGGTGGCCGAAGCCATCAAGGATAATCAATGCCAAAGGTTTCGGGTGTTTCATGGTATAATTAATCGGTTAAATTTTTTGAAAGCTGAATTAGATTAGGTACTATTATGGCACAAGTATTTGAGTTTCTACAAAATCATTGGGCATTAACGGCCCTATTTGTTGTTTTTCTACTAAGTTACATCGTGTATGAGTTTTTAGCACGACGTGGTGGGGCAACCCCTGTCACACCGCAACAAGCAGTGCGGCTCATTAATCAGAAGAAATCTGTTTTATTCGATGTGCGTCCGGAAGATAAATATAAAACAGGTTATATCACACAGGCTGAACAGGTGAATGTCGAAGGCATTGAATCCATTTGTAAAAATCGAAAGCTAAAACCAGAAGACCCTATCATTTTGGTTTGTCAGGCAGGTATTTCTGCGGGTAAAGCCGGTGCCAAATTGAAAAAGGCGGGTTATAAAAACATTTACACCATTGCGGGTGGCATGAATGCTTGGAAGCAAGCAGATTTGCCCGTGATTGCTAAAGCAAATAAGGAAGAATAATGGCTGAGATCATTATCTATACCAAAGACTATTGCGGTTATTGCAACCGTGCCAAGGGATTATTGAAGATAAAGCAAGTTAACTACAAAGAAATTGATATCACGCATGATGAAAAAAAAGTGCAAGAAATGCAAGAGTTGAGCAAGCGTGCTAGCGTACCTCAGATATTCATCAATGGTAAACACATTGGCGGTTGCGATGATTTGTTTGCTTTGGACAAAACGGGAGAACTTGATAAACTATTAGGAAGATAATTTTATTCAACCAAGTGGGGGCATGATGATTTTTGATAAAGAGAAAGATGAAGATAAAGAAGTCAAAGCAAAGAAGCAGGAAGATAAGTCAGTTAATGAAGGTGCGGCCGCGGCTGCAACAGGCCCTGAGTTTGGTATCAAGGGTATTTACATTCGCGATTTGTCATTTGAAGCACCGCACCCTCCCGAGCCTGTGTCGGCCAATTGGCAACCTGAAATCAAATTCGAATTGAATACGCAAGCACGCAAACTTGAGGACGATGATTTTGAAGTCATTCTCAAGATCACTGTTACTGTTAAGCATGAAAAGAAAGTTGCATTCATTGCCGAAGCGCAACAGGGTGGAACATTTACATTGCGTGGCTTTAATGATGAGCAACGAGGCCAGATGCTCGGTAGTTTTTGTCCTAATGTGTTATATCCCTACGCGCGTGAATTGGTTTCTAATATTGCTACACGTGGTGGTTATCCGCCGTTGTATTTAGCCCCTGTGAATTTCGATGCGTTGTATCAAGATCACTTGAATCGTGTCAAACAAGCGACTGGGGCTGGCGGCCAAACAGGTAACGCTTAGCCAATTCTACTATTTTGGCTGGGAGAAACTGCTTTTTTGCGGTCCGATGCTCACATATTTTCAACATATGCTCCGCTTCGGTCCTCAAAAACCAGTTTCTCCCAGCTCAAACTAGCGAATTGGCAATCGAATAAATGAGGGATGGATGTTAACGGAAATTGCTGTTTTGGGAGCGGGTGCATGGGGCACCGCACTTGCGTTGCATTTAGCTCGAAACCAAGTGAATGTTCGTCTGTGGGGACATGATACTGCTGAAATACAAGCATTAAATCGTGATCATGAAAATAAACAATACTTACCCGGCATTTCTTTTCCTAAGAATCTTACGTGCACTCCTGTATTATCTGAAGCTTTAGAAAAAGCACAGGGTATATTAATTGTTGTACCCAGTCATGCGTTTCGTATCATGATAGATACTATTTTACCTTACATTTCCGAAGATAATTATCATTTAGCATGGGCAACAAAAGGCATGGACCCCCAACGTCATTGTTTGCTTTCCGATGTTGTTCAAGAAGCAATGCCTGGGCGAGCACATTTTGCCATTATTTCAGGTCCTAGTTTTGCGAGGGATGTTGCTGAACAAAAGCCAACGGCTATTACATTGGCAACCGAACATGAACAAGAAGCAACATTTTGGCAGCAACATTTACATAATCATTATTTTCGTGCCTATACGAGCACGGATATCATTGGTGTGCAATTAGGCGGTTCTGTTAAAAATGTATTAGCAATCGCAACGGGAATTGCCGATGGGTTAGGTTTTGGTGCGAATACACAAGCCGCGTTAATCACGCGAGGTTTATCTGAGATGATGCGTTTAGGATTAGTTGCGGGCGCACAACGCGATACATTCATGGGTCTTGCGGGCATGGGAGATTTAATTCTGACATGTACGGGCGAACAATCACGCAATCGCCGCTTTGGTAAATTGTTAGGACAGGGTAAAAGTATTGCGGATGCAATGAAAGCAATCAGCCAAGTGGTTGAAGGTGTTCAAACAACGAAATTGATTCACGCTTTTGCGCAGGATAATAATGTCGAAATGCCGATTACTGAAGAGATGTATCAGATTCTATATCACAACAAATCCCCTCAAGAAGCTGTTAAAAGTTTATTGGATCGAAAACCTAAGGCGGAATAGAAGGAATACCACGTGATTACACGTGACATGCTGATTGTATTGCGCATGACTAAAGTCAGAGCGCGAGCGCAAGCGAGCGATCAGATGGGTCATCGATTTTAAGATGCTGTTGCCATTTTGTTAGTGCCTTTATCGGCTTGCGTGTTGCCAAACACGCCGTGAATACATCCCTGTAGGCTCGTCTTCGGCATCCCTGCCTCAGACGGTTTGGCAACACACAAACCGAACCGGCACCAAAATGGCAACAGCAATAGAAAGCCTTTACGTGAGCCGCGAACACGATTAAACTTCCCGCGCGGTTCAGGTTGCGAGATCTAGGCATCTACGTGTGGCATTCCTTACATCCAATATTCGCCTAGTACAGTTTTCTCATAATAGGGAAAATGTTTTTGCATAAACTGCGCGGCTTTTTGTTTTTCACCCGCCCGTAACAAACTGATCATCATGGTTTGTAGAAACAATTCATCTTGCGCATCGCTGCCACCCATTTGTAATACATCTTGGGTGAGCGGTTCAAAATAATGATTAGCCATTTTATAATCTTCTTGTGCAAATGCGGCAATACCTTGCATCATCGGTAAAGCGATATTTTTCCATAGAGGTTGTTTATGAGTTTTAATCGAATCAATGGCTTTTTGTACAGCTTGATGATGACCCGTTTTCGCTAATGCGTAAACATAATGTGCATTATCAAAAGGAATATATTGCTGATAAACATGTTCACCCAATTCTTTAGCAACATTTTCCAATAGTTTATCTTGTGAAAACCCTGCCATTTCCATGCGCCATAATAATGAAATGGCATCGATTTGCTCGAGTGAAAGACCGGGCGCGCCACCCCAAATGCCAGGTGAAAATAATTCGAGGCATTTATCTTCATTACGATTAGCAAGGTAAAATAATGAGAGATGCCAGGTATTATGGCCGCATAAAGGTGGAAGTGTTCCCTTCCATAACGGTTTAAAGGATTCCAATTTCGCTATACCTTGATCGATTTTGCTGCTTAATAACAAAGCATGTCCAATGGTATGATGCGCCCAGGGTGTTACCTTTTCTAATGATAATGCTTGTTCAGCCATTTCTAATGATTGAGCATAATGGCCGTTTAATTCGAGTGCAAATGAATGTGTTGCTAAGAACCCAGGTTCATTTTTATTAAGTTCATACATTGGGGTTGTCATGTTTAAAAAGCGTTTTGCATGGTATTTTTGGCCTAAGCAATAAAATAACCATTCTGCAAATTTAGCAGCGACGCAATCGCGAGGCCATTTTTGTGTGATCAATTCGAAAGTGTCCAGTGCGGTTTCATGATCGCGATCGTACCAAGCTTGAACGGCTTTATAATATAACCTCTCTCGTTCATTCGATGAGGGTATTAATGATTTTGCTTTTTTCAAATAATCAACGGAATGCGAATGATCTTTATCATCATGACAATACAAAAATAAAGCGGCTGCAAAGCAATTAAGCAGGATACTTTCAGGATTTTCTTTGGCGGCATCGAAAACTTTAGCGCCATCAGAACCGCTCATTAAAAGTGCTTGAGAGAAATGATTGATGGCGTCAATGACGGTAGTATTACCAGTGCTTGCTTCTAAACCAAAATAATCTTGCATTAGGATAATCCTCATAGGCTTTGTTTATCATAGCTTATAAGGAGTATGAATGGTTAATGAATTAAACAAAAAACCTAATTTTTTCTGCTGCGATGAAAATACCACCCGAACAGGAGAGAGGCTTTCTAAATCGAACAGAGCGTGCGCTGATATCCAGCTTATTTTCAATCATCAATCTATCTAAAAATACTAGCTCACCTGGAACGTGAATGGTTAATGATTGCGTGGATAATGCGCCAATCAAATAAAAAGAATAATTTTCGGTGGATTGAAGTAAATAATGATTATCCATGATGCAAATGCTCATGATAGTCATATCACGTTTTGTAATCTGAATGGTTTGAGCAGCCTCGGGAAATTGCGCAAAATCAATCACGCATTTGTTTCCAATAAAAATACCGTCTTGTATAAGATTTTCTTCTTGATACATTAAAGCAGTTTGATCTTTAAGCTGTCGATTGAATGGTAATACTAATGCGTCCATTGTGAGATCCTCCATAAGCAGCCAGTATGAGGCTAAATAAGAAGGGCCGCTATCCGTAAAAATACGGAGAGCCATCGGATAAAAATAGTTGTTCAGATAGCAAAATTAATTGACTCACCACTAAGCAAACTCATTCTGCCGCCAGGCTTCGTAGATAGCGATTGCGACGGTGTTGGAAAGATTCAGGCTGCGGGAATTTGCAATCATCGGTAAACGCAAACAATGTTCCATGCCGATGTCATTGCGTACTTGTTCAGGTAATCCACGCGTTTCAGGGCCGAATAGTAATGCGTCGCCTGGTGTGAATAAAGCTTCATTATAATTTTTTGTCGCTTTAGTCGTGAATGCCCAAACATTTCCTTGAATGTCATTCAAGCAATCGGATAGATCATTATGCAATTTAACATCAGCAAATTCATGGTAATCGAGGCCCGCGCGTTGCATGCGTTTATCATCCAATAGAAAACCCATGGGTTTGATCAGATGCAACATGCAACCAGTGTTTGCGCATAAACGAATGATGTTACCCGTGTTGGGTGGAATTTCAGGTTGGTATAAAATAATGTGAAACATTATTTTTTAAGCCATTCCGCGACAGTTTTAGCGTAATAGGTAAGAATCGCATCAGCGCCGGCACGTTTCATGCACAATAAACTTTCCATCACGGTTGCTTGTTCATTCAGCCAACCGTTTTGGCTCGCGGCTTTTAACATCGCGTATTCGCCGCTCACATGGTACGCAAATGTCGGCACATGAAATGTTTGTTTTACACGTTGAATTACATCTAAATAAGGCAACCCTGGTTTTACCATGACGATATCCGCGCCTTCGTCCAGATCCAATGCCACTTCTCGCAATGCTTCATCACTGTTGGCAGGATCCATTTGATAAGTTTTTTTATCTGCGTTTCCTAATGCTGTTGTAGAATTCACAGCATCGCGAAATGGACCATAAAAACTCGATGCATATTTTGCTGAGTACGCTAAAATTTTTGTGTTAATAAATCCCTGCTGTTCGAGTGCGCGACGAATCATGCCGATACGTCCATCCATCATGTCAGAAGGTGCGACAATATCCACACCGGCTTGTGCATGAGATAATGCTTGCTTGACCAATACCGCAACGGTTTCATCGTTTAAGATATTTCCATGATTATCGATTAAACCATCTTGACCATGGGATGTGTAAGGATCTAGCGCAATGTCAGTAATTAAGCCCAATTCAGGAAATCGTTGTTTTAATTCACGAACGGCATTTTGTAAAAAACCATCGTGCTGATAAGCGGCCGCTGCATCGAGTGATTTAGCGTCAGATGGCATGACGGGAAACAATGCGATCGCAGGAATACCTAGATTTAATAAATGTTCGGCTTCGTGCAATAATTCATCGACACTTTGCTGTTCAATACCTGGCATACTCGCAATGGGGATACGTTGTTTTTTACCGGGAACGATAAATACCGGGTAAATCAGATCATCCACGGTGACTCGATGTTCGCATACCAATCGACGGATAAAATCGTGGGATCGAGTACGGCGCAAGCGTGTATTAGGGTATTGTGGGGGCATGTTGAATCCTCTTTACATAGGCGTTATTTTACCTGAATTCCTGTATAATATCTCTAGGGGATTTCCAAATCAATTGAGGGAACGATCATGAAGAAAATTGCTGTGTTATTATCAGGTTGCGGTGTTTTTGATGGATCAGAAATTTACGAAACCGTGTTAACGCTGATTGCTATTGAAAAGGCAGGGGCAACGTATCAATGTGTGGCACCCGACATGATGCAATATCACGTCATGAATCATTTAACCAAAGCTCCATCAGATGAAAAGCGCAATGTTTTAGTGGAAGCAGCGCGATTAGCGCGTGGCAATATCAAATCACTTTCTCAAGTTAATCCCAATGATTTTGATGGCTTGATGGTACCGGGTGGTTTTGGTGCTGCAAAAAATTTATCCCAGTTTGCTTTTAAAGGATCCGATACGGATGTACAACCGGATGTTTTAAAGTTTTGCCAAGCCTTTGCGAATGCAGGAAAACCTGCAGGTTATATTTGCATTGCACCCACGTGGGTTAATAAAGTCTATGGTGGTGGTGTGACGGTGACGATTGGTAACGATCCCGATACGATCAAAGCGATTGAAGCCATGGGTGGGAAACATCAAGTTTGTACCGTGTCGCAAATATGCAAAGATGAAAAACATAAAGTGGTCACAGCGCCTGCGTACATGTTGGCGAAATCCATTTTAGAAGCGCAATCAGGAATTGAGAAATGCGTACAACAAGTTGTCGATTGGGCTTAAGTGAGCTGTTCGTATTTCTCCATTAACTCTTCTTTGGATTCAATACGATTAGGATCAACAATAATGCATTCTACCGGGCAAACCACTTGACATTGAGGCTCATCAAAATGTCCGATACATTCCGTGCATTTTGATGGGTTGATTTCATAAATCATTTCGCCTTGATAGATTGCTTGATTGGGACACTCAGGTTCACAAATGTCACAATTAATGCATTCATCCGTGATTTTTAATGCCATACATCACCTCGCATATTTGTTATGCAACGCTCGTAATACAATAGGATCAACATAGGTAGAAACATCGCCGCCTAAGCGCACGACTTCGCGAACTAAACTGGATGCTATAAAACTCAATGAAGGAGAAGGCGTTAAATAAACCGTTTCAATCTCAGGTGCGAGATGACGATTTACTTGCGTCATTTGAAGTTCGTATTCAAAGTCCGCTGAACTACGGACTCCGCGAATGATAACCTGTGCTTTTTGTTGTTTTGCAAAATTAACCAATAAGCCAGAAAAGCTCATGACATGAACCTGAGGAATATCTTTCAACACTTGCTTTGCTAAAGCCAACCGTTCTTCCACGGTAAAAAGCGAAGTTTTATTCGAGTTATCTGTGATAGCGACAATCACTTTATCAAACAAGTGGCAGGCACGCTGGATAAGGTCGGTGTGTCCGTGTGTCAGTGGGTCAAATGTTCCAGGAAAAAGAGCTGTCATGATGTTTGTATTCTAAGCTTTTTTTGTAGGTATGACAAATTAATAAACTGCGGTTTTTATAAAATATTATTAAAAACAATAGGTTATGCGTCATCCTGCCCGGATTTTACCTTGCAATCCATCTATAAAGCGCTTATAATCGTGGGTAATTGACAATCAAGAGGTTTAAGATGGATTTATTTTACGGTTTGCTAAATTTGCCTTGGTGGGGTTATATCGTCTACACGGCAGTTTTCTTGCACTTTACAAACATTGCTATCACCCTATTCCTACACCGCGCGATGGCACATCGCGCCCTTACCTTACACCCCATCGTATCGCATGCTTGCCGCCTGGTTTTATGGTTAAGCACTGGGATGGTCACTAAAGAATGGACCGCGATTCACCGTAAACACCATGCCCGTTGTGAAGTGGAAGATGATCCACACAGCCCACAAATTTTAGGTTTAGGTACGGTTCTTATGTATGGTTCAGAATTGTATCGTCGAGAAGCGCGTAATGCAGAAACCCTCGAACGTTATGGTCAAGGTACGCCAGATGATTGGATGGAGCGTAATATTTATACCGGACATAGTCGAGCAGGTATTGTAACAATGCTGATTATTAATATCGTATTATTGGGAATTCCAGGTATCGCTGTATGGTGTATTCAAATGCTTTGGTCGCCTGTGGCGGCTGCAGGTGTTGTGAATGGGATTGGGCATTTCTGGGGATACCGCAATTTTGAATGTCCCGATGCTGCACGCAATGTATCACCTATTGGCATTATTTTATGCGGTGAAGAATTGCATAACAATCACCACACATTTGGTACATCAGCGAAATTCTCGGTAAAACCATGGGAATTTGATATTGGTTGGATGTATATTAAATTATTCTCTTATGTTGGATTGGCTAAACCTAAGCGCATTCCACCTCAATTGACTTATCATGCAGAAAAAAATGCGATTGATCTTGAAACCGTGAAAGCGTTATTCAGTAATCGTTTCCAAGTGATGTCAACTTATGCTAAAGAAGTGATTGCCCCTGTATTTAATCAAGCAAAAGCATCAGGCAGCAAAGGTGCTGAAGCCTTATGCAATCGCACGAAGCTTTTCTTAATTCGTGAAAAATCATTGTTAAATAAAGAAGATGAACAGGTCATTGAGAAAGCCATAGCGGCCAACAGTGAAATTAAAGTGGTTTATGAATTCAAGCAACGGCTACAAGCCATTTGGAATCAAACTACTGCAACGCAGAAAGACTTGCTAGAAGCTTTGCAACAATGGTGCGTTGATGCGGAAGCAACGGGTATTAAAGCCCTGAAAGGGTTTGTATCCAAACTTCGAGGTTCAATCGCAGTTTAAAAATCCTTTGATTTTTGTGGTAAAATGTCGGCTCATTCTTGAGGGTATTTGATGACCGACTCAGTATTGACCGAAGCACCACAAACAACATCACGGGGTTCCAGCATGACGCATGATGCCATGGCGAATGCCATTCGTGCCCTCAGCATGGATGCAGTCGAACAAGCACGTTCGGGGCATCCGGGCATGCCCATGGGCATGGCCGATATTGCGCAAGTACTTTGGCATGAATTTCTGAATCATCATCCTCACCAAACAAACTGGCCCAACCGGGATCGTTTTGTCGTCTCAAATGGCCATGGGTCCATGTTGCTTTATAGTTTGTTGCACCTGACAGGTTACGATGTCTCTATCGACGATCTCAAGCATTTCAGACAGCTTCATAGTGCGACACCGGGCCACCCAGAATACGGCGAAACGCCGGGAGTTGAAACAACCACAGGACCTTTAGGCAATGGGTTTGCTAATGCGGTAGGAATGGCGCTTGCAGAACGCAAATTAACGGCTGATTTTAATCGCCCAGGTTTTGATTTGATCAATCATTTTACCTATGTATTTTTAGGTGATGGTTGTTTAATGGAGGGGATCAGTCATGAGGCTGCTTCATTTGCGGGAACGCAAAAATTAGGGAAATTAATCGCATTTTGGGATGATAATGGTATTTCCATCGATGGTTATGTGGAAGGTTGGTTTACCGATAATACGCCCCAACGATTTGCAGCTTACGGTTGGCAAGTGATTCCCAATGTGGATGGGCATAATAAAGAAGCCGTTCGTCATGCCATCAAGCAAGCCCGTGCGGAAACTGGGAGACCCACATTAATATGCTGCAAGACCACGATTGGTTTTGGTTCGCCGAATATAGCGGGTACTGAAAAAGCCCATGGTTCTCCATTAGGCAGTGAAGAAATTAAAGTCACGCGTGAACAATTGAATTGGCCTCATGCACCTTTTGAAATCCCACAAGCCATTTATGATGCATGGGATGCGACAAAAGTAGGTGAAAAGAAATATCAAGCTTGGGAAACGTTGTATCAAGCCTATCAAAGCGAATATCCAGAATTAGCTGCTGAATTACAACGTCGTTTACAAGGGGATTTTCCGAAAGGTTTTGAACATTCGGTGAAGCAATGGGTGAATGAATTAACGAAGACACAAAAGAAAACAGCGACACGTAAATCCTTACAACAAAGTATTGAATTTTTTACTCAACACTTACCTGAATTGGTGGGTGGTTCAGCCGATTTATCAGGATCTAACGGAACGAAATGTTCATTGGCACGTATCATGAATGCGGATAATCCTGCAGGAAATTACATTGAATACGGTGTTCGTGAATTTGCCATGTCTGCGATCATGAATGGGATGGCGTTATATAAGGGCATTATTCCTTTTGGTGGTACGTTCCTTGTATTTTCAGATTATGCACGTAATGCGGTTCGATTAGCTGCATTGATGAAGCAACGTGTTATTTTTGTGTATTCGCACGATTCTATCGGTGTAGGTGAAGATGGTCCGACACATCAACCCATAGAACATTTGGCAAGTTTAAGGCTTATTCCCAATTTGCGTGTATGGCGTCCATGCGACACTGTCGAAACAGCAGTTGCGTGGTCTGAAATTCTGTTATGTAATAATGCGCCAGCGGCGATCGCGGTGACACGTCAAGATTTACAACCCCAACAACAGGGTGCAAATGCATACGAACACATTGCAAAAGGTGGATATATTTTAAGTGATACGGACAAGGATCCGGACGTGATTATTTTAGCCACGGGATCAGAAGTTGAATTAGCGATGGAAGCTAAAGAAAAACTCCATCAAGAAGGTATTGCGGTGCGCGTTGTTTCCATGCCTTGTTTTGAAGTGTTTCGCATGCAAGATCGTACATATCAAGATCATGTATTACCGCCGCGCATTGAACAACGTGTTGCCATTGAAGCAGGTGTGCCTGAAACATGGTTGCCGTTTGTGAAAAATTTATCGCATGTTATAGGGATATCAACATTTGGTTTATCAGCACCTGCGTCGCAAATATATAAAGCGCTGGGTTTAACAGCAGATAAAATTGTTGAAAAGTGTAAACAGGTTATAAGTGAGAGGTAAAATGACTATTAAAGTAGCAATCAATGGATATGGACGGATTGGCCGGAATGTGTTGCGCGCGCTTTATGAATCTGGACGTAATAATGAGATCAAGATTGTAGCCATCAATGATTTAGGTCGCGCACCGACGCTTGCGCATTTAACTCAATACGACACAGCACATGGTCGGTTTAATAAAGATGTGCGCGTTGGAGATAATTATTTGGTCGTGAATGGCGACAAAATTTTAAGTACCAGTGAACGTGATCCGTCAAAACTACCTTGGGGCGAATTAGGTGTTGATGTTGTATTTGAATGCACGGGCTTATTTGCTACGCGTGAAAAAGCCAAAGCGCATTTACAAGCCGGCGCAAAAAAAGTATTGATTTCAGCGCCGGGTGGTAATGATGTTGATGCAACAATTGTATATGGCGTGAATGATCATGTTTTAAAATCCAGCGATACGATTGTTTCAAATGCATCATGCACAACCAATTGTTTAGCGCCTTTGGCAAAACCATTGCATGAAGCATTGGGCATTCAACAAGGACTCATGACAACCATTCATGCGTACACGAACGATCAAGTGTTAACCGATGTGTATCATGAAGATTTACGTCGCGCACGTTCCGCAACTCAAAATATGATTCCAACAAAAACAGGTGCTGCTTCAGCGCTTGGTTTAGTACTTCCCGAATTGAACGGTAAATTAGATGGATTCGCGATGCGCGTTCCTACCATCAATGTTTCCGTGGTGGACTTAACATTTACTGCGAATAGAAATACCACGGTAGACGAAGTGAATAAGATTATGATTGAAGCGGCCAAAAGCAAATTAGGTAAAGTTTTAACTATTAATGAATTGCCACTGGTATCCAGCGATTTCAATCACAATCCAGCTTCATCTATTTTTGATGCCACACAAACGAAAGTGATTGGTAATTTAGTTAAAGTATTGTCTTGGTATGATAATGAATGGGGTTTCTCAAACCGGATGTCAGATACAGCTCTTGCAATGATGAAGGCGAAATAAAGCTTATGACGATGCTTTGGATGCGTGATGTTGACTTAGTTGGCAAGCGCGTGTTGATTCGAGAAGACTTTAATGTTCCCATGCATAATGGGGAAATCACTAACGATCAGCGTATTCAAGCTGCATTACCTACTATCAATGCTGCCATCGATGCGGGCGCTTGTGTTATTTTATTATCCCATTTAGGCCGTCCCAAAGAAGGCGAGTTTGAAATCGATTTATCGTTGTTACCGATCGCAAAGCATCTTCAAAATTTATTACAAAAACCAGTGCGTTTGCAAAGCACAATTGATGAAGGTGTTGATGTGGGACCTGGTGAAATAGTAATGTTAGAAAATACTCGTTTTAACGTCGGTGAAAATTCGAATGATGACATTTTGGCATTACGACTAGCGGCTTTAGGAGATGTTTTTGTGATGGACGCATTTGGTTGTGCGCATCGCGCACAAGCATCCACACATGGTATTGCACGTTATGCGCCCATTGCTTGCGCAGGTCCATTATTAGAAACAGAAATAAAAGCATTATCCAAGGCATTAGATCATCCTAAAAAACCGCTGGTTGCTGTTGTAGGGGGTTCTAAAGTTTCAACAAAATTAACTGTGTTACGCAGTTTGTGTAATACAGTAGATGCATTAATTGTAGGTGGTGGTATTGCTAATACATTTATTGTTGCTTCTGGATATAAAGTGGGCAAATCATTGTATGAACCCGATTTAGTAGAAGAAGCAAAATCGCTTATTAAATTATGTGCATCACGTGGTATTGCATTGCCCATTCCCAGTGATGTAATTGTTGGGAATAGCTTTTCTGAATCGGCTACCGCTACCGTTAAAAGTGTCGAAGAAGTTGGTGAAAATGATTTGATTTTAGATATTGGCCCGAATACGATCATGGAATATCAAAAGCTGCTTAAAACGGCGAATACCATTGTTTGGAATGGTCCAGTAGGTGTATTTGAAATGCCGCAATTCAGTGAAGGAACAAAGCAACTCGCATTAGCCATTGCACAAAGCGATGCTTTTTCTATCGCAGGTGGTGGTGATACATTAGCAGCAATCGATACATTTAATGTTACAAAAGACATTTCATATATTTCCACAGGTGGCGGCGCATTTTTAGAATTTTTAGAGGGTAAACTACTGCCCTCAATTGCGATATTGGAAGAACGTTATACGGAATTACCTCATCGAATTTGAATTTTACAGGAGAAAATCATGGCACTCATCACGTTAAGACAGTTACTCGATCATGCGGCAGAAAATAATTATGGTGTTCCTGCATTCAATGTTAATAATTTAGAACAAATGCGTGCCATTATGATGGCTGCAAATGACACAAACAGCCCTGTGATTGTGCAAGCATCCGCAGGTGCGCGTAAATACGCAGGCGCTCCTTTCTTACGTCATTTGATTGAAGCGGCCGTTGAAGAATGGCCTCATATTCCTGTGTGCATGCATCAAGATCACGGTGCGTCACCTGCTGTGTGCCAACGTTCTATTCAATTGGGATTCACATCTGTGATGATGGATGGTTCATTAAAAGAAGACATGAAAACACCTGCAGATTATGACTACAACGTGCGTGTTACCAAAATGACAACAGACATGGCGCATGCATGCGGCGTTTCTGTTGAAGGTGAATTAGGTTGTTTAGGTTCATTGGAAACAGGGAAAGCTGTCGAAGAAGATGGTTCAGGTGCAGATGGCAAACTTTCACACGATCAATTGTTAACCGATCCCGAAGAAGCCGCCCGCTTTGTTGACGATACACAAGTCGATGCCTTAGCCATTGCCATTGGTACGAGCCACGGTGCGTATAAATTCACACGGCCGCCCACGGGCGATATTTTAGCGATTGATCGCATTAAGGCAATTCATGCACGTATTCCTGATACACACCTTGTGATGCACGGTTCTTCTTCTGTACCGCAAGATTGGTTAAAAATCATCAACCAATACGGTGGTGATATGGGTGAAACTTACGGTGTTCCTGTTGAAGAAATTCAAGAAGGTATTAAACATGGTGTGCGCAAAGTGAATATTGATACTGATTTGCGCATGGCGTCAACGGGCGCGATTCGTAAGTTCTTGCATGATAATCCTGCGGAATTTGACCCGCGTAAATATTTAAATGCAGCGACAAAAGCAATGTACGAGATTTGTAAAGCACGTTACGAATCATTTGGTACAGCGGGACAAGCTGATAAGATTAAAGCACTTTCATTGGAAGCCATGACGAAACGTTATGCTACCGGTGAATTACGTCCACGCGTGACAAAAGGTACTTCAACGGCTGTTGCTTAAAAGGAATACCGTGTGAATACACCGACCCACGCTTACCACTCATCTCGAGTCAGAGCGCGAGCGTAAGCGAGCGATCAGATGGGACAGATATACGGACAGTGATGTTGCCATTTTGGAATCGTATCGGGTTGTGTGTTGGCAGACCCTCGGAGGCAGGGATGCCGAGGAGGAGCCTACAGGGATGTATTCACGGCGTGTCTGCCAGCACATGACCCGATTAAGGTTCAAAAAAATAGCAACATCACGAAAAATTCTTGCTCATCCGATCCGCTTGCTGACGCGCGCGGTTCTGAGGGCGAAATCTACGCATCGATGAGCATGTTGTGCGTAATCGCACAACATTCCTTCTAACTCACAAACTGGTATGCAAGTGTCACTGCAAGGGTAAGAACCAACAACATTCCCACAATTTGGATGATGCTGAATCTTCCGAATACGCCATATTTTGTGCGTAGTTCTTTACGTAATTCCTTTTGTTCGTCTTTGCTTAACATGATAATCTCCTAAGGATGAATGCGTTTCACTTCAGTTTCCGTACCCACCAAAATAAAATCAGCACGTCGCTTAGCGAAAATGCCGTTGGCGATAACACCGGGGATTTGATTAATCTCTTGCTCTAACAGTTGCGGATCAATAACGCGCATATTGTATACATCTAAAATAATATTGCCGTGATCGGTAGTGAATCCTTCGCGCAACATCGGATCGCCGCCCAGCTTAACCAATTGTCTTGCTACAAAACTACGTGCCATGGGTAATACTTCAACGGGCACGGGAAATTCGCCCAACACATCGACTACTTTAGCTTCATCAACGATACAAATAAATTCTTTAGCCATGCTGGCAATAATTTTTTCGCCGGTTAATGCGCCACCACCACCTTTAATTAAATAGCAATGCTTGTTGACTTCATCAGCACCATCAACATATAAGGGAATATCTCCTACAGCATTGGGATCAAACACTTCCAATCCAATGGATTTTAGTTTTTGAGTACTGGCTTTTGAACTGGAAACGCAACCTGTAATCTTGCAAGGAAAATTCGCTAATGCTTCGATAAAGTAATTAACGGTGGAACCTGTTCCAATACCAATGATCATTCCTTCTTCGATGTAATTAAGCGCTGCTCTGGCCGCTAATTCTTTCTGTGCTTCAATGGTCATGCGATCACCCGTGTTGCTAATATACCTTCTATGCCTTGAATATGTGTCACCACTTCTTGTGGGACAGGTTTATCCACATCAATGAGTGTATAAGCAAGGTCATGCCTTGAGCGGTTTAACATCTCAATGATATTTAAACTGGCTTTACCTAATATAGTTGAAATTTGACCCACCATATTTGGAACATTCGCATTCGCGATGCAAATGCGTGCAACACCTTGGCGAGATAAATGCGTGTCTGGGAAATTAACCGAGTTGGTGATTTGCCCCTTCTCTAAGTATTCACGCGTTTGTTGCACAGCCATCACGGCGCAATTATCTTCTGCTTCAACGGTGGATGCGCCTAAATGAGGTAATGTGATCACATTTTTTTGTGCTTGCAACGCAGGTCCTGGGAAATCACAAACATAACCACCCAATGTATTGGATTGTAATGAGGCAATCACAGCCGCTTCATCAACGATTTCACCACGAGCGAAGTTTAATACCACGCAAGATTTTTTTAACTGTTTAAGCCGTTGCGCATTCATTAAATTACGTGTTGCATCTAACAAAGGTACATGCAAACTGATGAAATCACTCTGTTGTAACACCATGTCTAAATCAGTGGCTTGTTCTACTTCTGCAGAAAGTTCCCATGCACGCTTAACAGTGATTGCAGGATCGTATCCGATCACACGCATGCCTAATGCCAATGCTGCATTAGCCACTTTCACACCAATCGCACCTAAACCTACCACACCTAACGTGCGTCCAGGCAATTCAAAACCTTGAAATTGTTTTTTTCCACTTTCAACGGCTTCATGAAATGCATGGGCATCTCCCTTTAAATTCAGCGTATATTGCCATGCTTCGCAAATATGGCGCGCAGATAATAATAAACCCGCAAGGACTAATTCTTTCACGGCGTTCGCATTGGCACCTGGCGTATTAAATACAGGGATACCGCGTTTTGACATCGCATCCACCGGTACATTATTCACACCGGCACCTGCGCGTGCTACAGCAAGTACACTTGTCGGAACATCACTGATTTGTAATGAATGAGAACGTAGAATAATCGCATCCGGAGTAGCAATATCATCACTCACTTTATAAAGTTGTGTGGGAAACTCGTTCAATCCTAGAGGAGAAATTTTATTAAATGTACGAATATGAAACATCATTTTGCCATAGGTAGTTGTTGAGATTGAGCAAGCAGGTAATCGTTAACCACTTGCCCGCCGATTAAATGCTCTTGAATAATACGCTCAAGTACGTCAGGCGTGCAACTGTAGTACCACACACCTTCGGGATAAACCACCGCAATCGGTCCTTCACCGCACACGCGTAAACAATTAACCTTGCTGCGGTAAATACCACCCTGACCTGTCAATTTAAGTTCATTAAGACGTCGCTTGAGGTATTCCCACGACTCCAGCCCTGTCGCTTTCTCGCAACATTTAGGATTCGTTTGGTCGCAGCATAAAAAGATGTGCCGCTTAATCTGGGGGATTCCCAGGCTTTCAATGGTGGCTTGCAGGTTTTTATTCATAAGTTGTTATTTTAACAGATTGTCATTAGCCGTTGCCATTTTTTAGTGTCTTAATCGGCTCGCGTGTTGCCAAACTCGCCGTAAATACATCCCTGTAGGCTCCTCCTCGGCATCCCTGCCTCCGAGGGTTTGGCAACA
>CAYUEL010000015.1:0-22704 GCA_964443025.1 uncultured Gammaproteobacteria bacterium
ACTCCTCGCAATGACAACATACAAGCGGATGTGATGAGTGTCGATTTCTTTACTGTTCTGTTATAATAAAACGTTTTAATAGGTAAATTATGCAATGACGTTTGAAGCAGTATATTTAGATCTTGTAAAAGTACACAATGATGGGCTACTTAAAGGCTTTATTCAAAGTAATAATAGATTAGTCAATTGGCAGAATCCCAAAACAAAGGATACGTTCTTACATTATGTGTTGGAAAAATTAAAGGGGAAACTTAAAATATATAAAGATTTCAATAGATTAAATGGCAATGAAAAAAATACTATAAAAACTGCTATTGCCATTGCATCGGAATTGATCTTGCAGGGTGCCAATATTTTTCGTGCGGGGTCCGAAAATCAAACAGCCTATGATTTAATAAACGAGATATCTCTCATCACTTTCCAATATTTAACATTTGATTTCTTTGAATCAGAAATCGAATCTAAGGATAATTATAAAACTCAATTTATTGAAGCCTATAATTATCATTACCAGAAAAATGGGATTACTTTAACTGAAAAAGAATTCGACAGTTTAAATAATTATGCCAAAAATGATTTTTTTGGCACTGGAAAAGTGGATGATAAATTTACCTATTCAGCTGTTAACGAGGCTAATAAACCCATTTATCAGCCACTCTCTCACTCGAGGCAATACTCTAAGCAAGATCTGATGGAAATGAATGGGTATTTTGAAGAAAGTGCCGAAATAACTGCACAACGAAAAGCTTATAGTGAAAGTCATAAGGGTAATCTTGATAAAGATATCTATGAAATTATCAAGAATTCAAATCATTCATACATCAGACATCATCGAGATACATTGAGTTTTTCTTGTACTAAAACTCGCTCGTTTAATGAACTCGTTAAAACAGAACAACGCAAACTCATTTATAATGCAATAATTCCGGCATTAAATAATGGTATTGATAAGATTCGAGAAAATTTAAACAATCTATTAGCCCCCACCAGCTCCTCACGCAAAGTCATTCGGATGGGTGGGAATCATTATGGTTTTATTCCTCAAGCCGATGACTTTGATACGGAGGCTTATACCCTCATTAAAGGCGTTGTTGATGTGCAGGGTAATGATCAAAGTGCCCTTGATAAACTCTTCGATTTTGCGCATATTTCCTGTGGCCAAAACCAGTCATTGCCTAGATTATTGAGCTGATTTATACTAGGGCAGCAAGAAATATTCGTCATTGCTTCGGCCTGCGGCCTCGCAATGACGAACCTCAAAAAAGGTCAGCCGTGGAACTTAAAAAATACCAAAAAGCCGCTATTACCATCGGGAATTTCGATGGGGTTCATCTAGGTCATCAAGAAATGATTAAACGCGTGGTGGCTTATGCGAGGGCCCACAAAGTACCAAGCCTTGTGATTTGCTTTGAACCCCAGCCTCAAGAGTTTTTTAGCACAACCCCGCCTGCGCGATTAACGACTTATCCTGAGAAACAGCGGTTCATCCGTGCATTGGGTGTCGATCAAATCATCTGTTTAACTTTTGATGAACAATTCGCACAAATGAAAGCAGAAGCGTTTATCCAAGATATTTTAATCAATCAATTAAAAGTTTCCTACGTGTTAGTAGGCGAAGATTTTAAATTCGGATATCAACGTCGTGGGGATATCAACACATTAAAAGCAGCCGCAGAAACTTATAGATTTGAATTTTATGCGATGCCAACAATGAAACACGATCATGAAAAAGTAAGTTCAACACAAATTCGTACGGATTTACAATTAGGCTTGTTTAAAGAAGCGGCGGATTTATTGGGTCGTCCTTATAGCATGAGTGGTATTATAATTGAGGGGGATAAACGTGGCCGCCAATTAGGCTATCCCACAGCCAATATTGATCCTAATCGCAAAGTATTACCCTTGCGTGGTGTTTTTGCTGTAAAAGTAGCAGGGTTGGATAAACCTTACACGGGCATGGCCAATTTAGGAACGCGACCCACGGTGGATGGTCGTCGCACATTGTTAGAAGTGAATATCTTCGATTTTGATCAAGATATTTATGGTAAAGAAATTGAAGTCATATTTGTTCAAAAAATTCGCGATGAACAACGTTTTGATTCGATAGAAGTATTAAAAGATCAAATACGTCAAGATGAAGTCGCTGCACGAAAAATTTTAATGGGGTAATTGTGATTATGGTGGATTATAAAAGTACATTAAACCTTCCCGCAACAGAATTCAGCATGAAGGCCAATTTAACACAACGTGAACCCGAACGCTTGAAACATTGGGAATCCATGAATATCTATGATGTTATTCGCGAATCACGTGCGGGAAAACCTAAATACATATTGCATGATGGCCCTCCTTATGCGAATGGTGATATTCATATTGGACATTGTGTGAATAAAATTGTTAAAGACTTTGTAATTAAATCAAAACTAATGAGCGGATATGATGCGCCTTACGTTCCTGGTTGGGATTGCCATGGATTACCGATCGAAATTAATGTTGAGAAAAAAGTAGGACGTGCGGGCGATAAAGTCACGGAAGAAGAATTTCGTAAAGCGTGTCGTGAATACGCGTCGCAACAAATTGATAACCAGCGTCGTGATTTTAAACGCTTAGGAATATTTGGCGATTGGGATAATCCTTTCAAAACCATGAGCGCAGAATTCGAAAGTAACATTATTCGCTCATTAGCGAAGATGATTGAGAATGGTCATTTACATCAAGGCTATAAGCCCGTTCATTGGTGCATGGATTGTAAATCGGCTTTAGCAGAAGCAGAGGTCGAATACAATGATAAAACATCGCCATCGATTGATGTGCTGTTTCCATTTATCGATGCACAATCACTGAATGAAAAAGTGCCTGCATTAAAAAATCATCAATTTAAACGTATGTCAATTGTTATATGGACAACAACTCCTTGGACGTTGCCATCAAACGCAGCCGTGGCATTACATCCTGATGTCAATTATGCTTTTGTTGCAGTGAATTTAGGTCATGGAACCGAATGCATTGTGGTGGCGGAAGATTTGTTAAAAAGTGCATTGAAACGTTTTGAAATTGAAGATTACCAAGTGGTTGCAACGGCTAAAGGCCAAACACTCGAACATTTGCTAGTTCAACATCCCTGGGTAGAAAAATCAGTGCCTGTGATATTGGGCGAACATGTTACGTTAGATACAGGAACAGGTTGTGTACATACGGCGCCGAGTCATGGTGAAGAAGACTTTAATATGGGTGCGAAATACAATTTGCCTGTGGAACATAAAGTCGATAATCGCGGGTGTTTCGTGGGTGATACACCGATTGTTGCCGGCATGTTTATCTTTAAAGCCAATGATGTGATCATTGCAACATTGCAGGAAAATAATCGATTGTTGCACCATGAAAAAATGACACACAGTTATCCGCATTGTTGGCGTCATAAATCCCCCATTATTTTTCGTGCAACGCCACAATGGTTTCTTAGCATGGATCAAGCAGGTTTGCGCAAAGATGCATTAAATGAAATTGAAAAAGTAGATTGGATTCCTGATTGGGGTAAAACACGTATTTATAACATGGTTGCCAATCGACCCGATTGGTGTATTTCACGTCAACGCGTGTGGACAATGCCCATTACGAGTTACATCCACAAAGAAACCAGTGATCTCCATCCCAATACACAAGAAATTATGCGGAAAGTTGCTGATCGTGTTGAAAAAGAGGGAATGGAAGCGTGGTACAAATTTGATGATTCCGAACTCATTGGTAATGACGTGAATGACTATCACAAAATAACGGATGGTTTGGATGTTTGGTTTGATTCGGGCGTTAGTCATGCGTGCGTATTAGCTGTTCGAGAAGAGTTAAGTGTGCCAGCAGATTTGTATTTAGAAGGATCGGATCAACACCGTGGTTGGTTTCATTCATCGTTATTAACCAGCGTTGCGATGAATGGTCATGCGCCCTATAAACAAGTGGTGACGCATGGATTTGTGGTCGATAAAGATGGACATAAAATGTCAAAATCATTAGGCAATGTGGTAGCGCCGAATGAAGTGATCAATAAATTAGGCGTAGATGTCATGCGTTTGTGGATTGCAGCGGCAGATTACCGCAACGACATGACTATCTCTGATGAAATTTTAAATCGTCATGCTGACACGTATCGTCGTATTCGGAATACTGCACGCTTCTTGTTATCTAATTTAAATGGATTTGATCCTAAACATGATTTGTTGCCAGCGAATGAATTAGTGTCGTTAGATTATTACATCATCAAGCATGCGCAACAATTGCAGGAAGAGATTATTGATCTTTATATGAAGTTTCAATTTCATTTGATTTATCAAAAAATACATCATTTTTGCAGCATTGAATTAGGGAGCTTTTATTTAGATATTATCAAAGATCGCCAATACACCGCAAAAGCAAAAACACCTGCGCATCAAAGTGCGCAAACAGCGATGCTTCATATTTTAGAAGCATTGGTTCGTTGGTTGGCACCGATATTACCTTTTACCGCCGATGAAATATGGCAGCACATGCCTGGAGAGCGTGACTCGGTTATATTTACAACAGAATGGTACAATGGTTTT
Organism: uncultured Gammaproteobacteria bacterium; assembly: GCA_964443025.1. Classification (GTDB taxonomy): domain Bacteria; phylum Pseudomonadota; class Gammaproteobacteria; order JABCZS01; family JABCZS01; genus JAJFKJ01. The sequence continues at coordinate 4,575 of CAYUEL010000015.1, forward strand.
CCTCAAGGAAATCCAAAGCATTCGTCTGACCCCGTATTTTGGAATAACATGATGCAAGTGCGCGATGAAGTCAATAAGTGTTTAGAATCTGCGCGTAATGAAGGAAAGATTGGATCGGGATTAGACACACATATTAAACTATATGCAAAAGGTGAATTGTTGCAGCAACTCGAGCAATTAGGCAATGAATTACGTTTTGTGTTAATCACATCGGATGCGAGTGTCACCGACATGAAAGATTTGCCGAATACAGCGGTAAAATCTGCATTAGATAGTTTAGCGGTTGAAGTGATGGTAACCGATGCAACCAAATGTGTGCGTTGTTGGCAACGTCGCGAGGATGTCGGTCATCATAAAGATCATCCTGAGTTGTGCGGCCGTTGTGTGACGAATGTGGATGGTGAAGGAGAAACACGCGATTATGCCTAAGATTTGGCAACGTCAACGTATTTTTATTTGGTCATTGCTTGTTATTCTATTGGATTGGATTACCAAAAAAATTGCGGTTGCAACGTTGGTTTATCATGAACCGCAAGTCGTCATACCGTTGTTGAACTGGACCTTAGTCTATAACAAAGGGGCGGCGTTCAGTTTTTTAGCGAACCACGCTGGATGGCAACGCTGGTTTTTAAGTGCGGTGGCCGTCGTTGCCATTGCCTTATTTTATCGTTGGTGTGACGCACTTCCTGATAAAGAAAAATGGCAACGTTGGGCTATTGCATGGGTCATTGGAGGCGCATTGGGTAATCTTATCGATCGCCTTCGACTAGGCTATGTCATTGATTTTATTGATGTACATTGGCATCAACACCATTGGCCGGCCTTTAATATCGCAGATTCAGCGATTTTTATTGGTCTTGTGGTATTATTAGCATCCATATGCACCTCGAAAAAACCAACATCGTCCTAGCCAATCCACGCGGTTTTTGCGCCGGCGTTGATCGCGCTATTGAAATTGTAGAACGTGCCCTGGCTGTGTTTGGCGCGCCGATTTATGTACGTCATGAAATTGTTCACAACCGTTATGTAGTCGATGGCTTGAAAGAGCAAGGCGTTATGTTTGTTGCTGAATTAGATCAAGTTCCCGATGGTGCTGTGGTCGTTTATTCCGCACACGGTGTTCCTAAAAGTGTGCAAGATGAAGGTGATCGCCGCGAATTAACCGTGTTTGATGCGACATGTCCATTGGTGACTAAAGTTCATATGGAAGTGGCGCGTGCGAGCAAGAACGATCATGAATGCGTGTTGATTGGTCATAAGGGTCATCCGGAAGTGATTGGCACGATGGGTCAATATCACAGCAAAAAAGCACACATTTATTTGGTGGAATCGGAAGAAGATGCGCGTCAATTGCTCGTCAATGATCCTGCTAATTTAACTTTTGTAACGCAAACAACATTATCGGTGGATGAAACGAAAGCTATTATTGCCGTGTTGCATGAACGTTTTCCGCATATCACTGCACCCAAACGCGATGATATTTGTTATGCAACGCAAAATCGACAAGATGCGGTGCGCTTGCTTGCGCCCGATGTTGATGTGATGTTGGTGGTAGGGTCAACCAACAGTTCTAATTCGAATCGCTTGAGGGAATTGTCTGAAGTATTAGGGACAAAAGCGTATCTTTTGGATAATCCTAATATGTTAGAAAAAGAGTGGTTTCATGATGTCAAAACCATTGGAATCACTGCGGGTGCTTCTGCTCCTGAAGCATTAGTGCAACAAGTGATTGCGCGCTTGCAACAATGGGGCGCCGGTGTTGCACGTAATATGGATGGTCCGCTTGAAGATATCACGTTTGCCTTACCTAAGAAATTGCGGGATATTCCTGTTATTCTGGAATCAGAGCCGCGAACGTCAGAGAGCGGATGTAGGAAATCACAACCCATCATACCTGCTCTCTGACGTTCGCGGCTCACGTATAAGATCGTCGCAAGCTTCATCAAGACACACATACCGAAGATTGATCGCTTCCATCCATTGCAAACACCTTCCAATGATTTTTGTGATCGACTTGCCATCGGTGGCATTGGGTATCTTGCGCGGGACGTGTTTGTGGTTGCGGCGTCAGCGTCAATAAAAATGTATGGGGTGTTGCCTGAATGCTTGCGGTATAATCCTCATCGCCTGGCGTCACCTCACAGGCTTGGTAGTTCCGATTCAGTATATAGCAATCTTCCAAACTAATTTGAGCCTGCATTAATTGGGTTTTGGTCTGTAAACGATGGCTTTTAAGTAATCGATCTTGGTAACTCGGTACCGCCAACTGTACAAGAATGCCAATAATCGCTACAATAATAAGCATCTCCAAAAGGGAAAACCCAGCATATGATCGACCTCGAACAGGCTTTTCTTGACCCCACAGCCGTTTTTGGCCATCCGAATGATGTGTTAACGCATCCTGACTTAACCCGCGAACAAAAGATCGAAATCTTACGCCGCTGGGCTTATGACGCCAAAGAACTTGAAATAGCCGACGAAGAGAACATGGCGAGCAAGATGCAAGATCAGGATATTCTCGATGATATCCTACATGCTCTAAATGAGCTGGGCGCCGGCTTGTTAAACGATTAGAATCTATCCTAACAATTTTCTTCAGCATCGTCGTTACTGACATAAACTCGTCCTGCTTGGTTAATCACGACTTTTTTAGCAAATTGTGTTTCGTCACTCGGGCAAATGTAAATACTCGCATTTTGTGCATCAGTAAAACCATTCGGATGAAAGCGGATGTATTGGTTACGACTTTGTGGAAAGGCTTTGATTGTGATGATGTTATAGTGAGTCAATGAATACCGTTGCAACGCGTTGATTAAAAGCTGAGATTCCCACGGTTTTTCGCAAGCCTCATCGCCGCATACACTCATGGGAAATCCATGCAACATCGCTAATTCGCGCGCGGTGTTTAACGCATGAAAAATAGTTTGCGTATCGTTGAACACACGTTGTTGGATGATCCACCCACGATACGAAAATGTTCCCAGTCCAAGTAATAAAGCACTGAGTGTTATCACCACCATGATTTCAATGATGGAAAAACCAATTTGTTTATTTGTGTTCATATATTATTATTTTTGTAATTAATTATTATTGAGAGTGATTATACCACTTAGTCATCCCCGCGAAGGCGGGGATCCAGGGAAATTTTGCACAAATTTGTACGAAGTTTGCTGGATCCCCGCCTTCGCGGGGATGACGGGAAGCGAAGGCGTGGGGGTTTTATTGCATTCCCCTAAAAATCCTGTATACTTCATATCCCATTCATTATTTTAAGCGAAGAGGTGTGAACATGGTAATCTGCTCGCAGACAACACAAACCGGCGCTGTTAACTTACCAGTCATCAAATCACTGGTTTCGTAACGGCTCCTTTTTTAATCTAAACTAATTAATTCACACTTAATTTTATTGGTGATTTATGTCTATTAAAACGTTTAAAACGTTTAAAACAACCACTGTGTTGGCGTTGCCAATGTTGTTTGCCCATGTCATAGAGGGTTTCTTTCCCTTTGTAAACACATTATTGTCCGCTCGTTTAGGTCAAGAACCCTTGGCTGCTGCGGGGTTGGTCGGTGCGTTCTTCATTTGCATGATGGGGTTTGGTTGGGGTGTTACCACCAGCGTGGGTATTATGGTGTCGCATCATTTGGGTGCTTCGCGGCCGAATCAAACGGGGCATGTATTAAAAGCGTGCTTTGTGTTTTGCGGATTGTTTTCCATTGTTGCGATGACATTATTTTGGAACATGAAGCCCATCCTGTTGGCATTCGGACAAGATCCCGTTGTCGTGGAATATGCTGCGGCTTATTTCGCAGGATTAGCCTTTGGTTTGCCGGCCGATTTCGGAAAGTTTGCGATATTCCAATATTTGGCGGCCTATGATCGACCTCGCGTTGCGGTAATCACGCATTTAATATCATTGCCATTGCTCATTGGCTTGAATATCTGTTTAATTTGGGGATATGGGCCGTTCCCAGAGTTGGGTATGTTCGGAATAGGGATTGGCACAGCGATTACCTATTGGTTTGCTTTTATCGCGATGTTACTTTATGTGTTATTCAAAAAACCCTATTGTTTGGCGATACGCATTCGTACATCGTTTAACGTATTGATGTCCACCTTAAAAGAAATGTGGAAATTGGGTGCGCCGATTGGTCTCATGTTCTTAATCGAAATCACTTTATTCATGGTAGTCGCATTGATGATGGGCCATTTGGGTACGGCGACATTAGCGGCGCATCAAATTGCATTGCAAATGTTAGGGATCACGATATTGTTCGCCTTTGGTTTTGCCGAAGCAGTTACGATATTAGTGGGACGTGCGGCAGGTGCGAAGAACTTAATATTAGCGCGCGAAGTATCGATGATGGGCATGAGCATTTCTTTAATCATCATGATCTTGGTTGCGCTGGCGCATTGGTTATTGCCTGAAACCATCATTGGTATTGATCTCGACGTGCATGATCCGTTGAACGAAGAAGTCGTGGCTTTTGCGATTGGCTTTCTCATGTTGTCTGGGTTATTTCAATTATTTGATAGTGCACGGTTGGTTGTATCAGGCGCGTTGCGAGGCTTAAAAGATTCGCAATATCCCATGTGGGTTTCTTTGATTACGTTTTGGTTTATTGGTTTACCCATTGGATATGTTTTAGCGTTTTACTTGGATTGGGGCGGCATGGGCCTATGGGCGGGCTTGATCGCCGCTGTCGCCTTAAGCCTCGGGCTGCAATTTAGACGATTGATGAAGCAGTTAAAGGGGTAGAAAATGATTCAATGTTGCCATTTTGTTTGTGCCTTTATCGGCTCGCGTGTTGCCAAACGCGCCGTGAATACATCCCTGTAGGCTCCTCCTCGACATCCTTGTCTCGGAGGGTTTGGCAACACACAAACCGAACCGGCACCAAAATGGCAACATCACGTTGCTTACCGATCATCTCGAGTCAGAGCGCGAGCGATCGATCAGATGGGTTATGTATTTTGGTGAAGGTAAATTCAGGCTGAGTGAGAAATGGGTTAGTCTTGCTTGAGCCCGTCATTTTTATCTTTAATGGGAGACGACTGATTAGCTGGTGACTCATTAGTGCTGTTGTTAACTGGGGAAGGTGTGTGCCTGCCAGTGGGATCAGTTCCATGGGGATTAATACGATAGGTCGCGCCAGTTCCACCAGTAGGTGTATTTTTAATATCTATTACATATTTATTTTTATCTTCATATATTCCATCAACCTCTGTGTTCTGAGAAATACCAATATTGGAGACGGGAGGAGTAGCAGAAAGAGTAGATTCGTTACTACTGACCGGACTAGGAGAACGAGAAGAATTCTTGCTACTATTTTTGAAGTCACCATCAAGATTTTTTGTATTTTGTTGTGAATTAGCAATTTCCCCTGTCGCCGGTTGGTTTGTGTCTTTTTGTGAATTTGAGAATACTTCATGCGTTGTATCCACTATTTCTTGTGCAAGAGAGATACCTGCAGGTACGGCAAATGCAGCAATAACTATTTCCGTTGCAATGCTTTTATCAACAGCAACTTGCCCAAAAAATAATCCGTATTCCACCAAGGGCTTACTTATCATGCCAAAAAATTCGCCGAGGTAAGTGAATAATCCCCATTTTGCACCACCAAAGATAGGGCCGAGTAAAGGAGGTAGTAAAACAGCAGCCGTAATAAGGCCGCCAACAAGGAGTAATGCGGCAACGCTACGAATAGGGTTGTTTGCAAAATTTTCCCATAGGGCTTCAAGCCGAGTGAAATACCGTTTAAGGCATATAACAGGTGCCCAAGCAGATAAAGCATGATCTTTAAACGCTTGAGCATAAGGCTTTTTGGAAAATAGTGCTGTAACAAGAGAAATTATTGTGCCAGCGATACCGAAGGGGATACCGAATAAAATGGACATACCTGCGTTAAGTGTTTTAGTGAAACCATAAAGTGATTGCGCAAGAATAATTCCTGTTGCACGAAAGTTGGGATACTGATCGCCTTTAACACGAGTAGCTTTGATTAAAAGTGCATAACTTAGGACTTCAAGCCAAGCAAAGGGGTTCCATTTGCCGAAAGTTAATAGATTAAGTCTCGTTTTGATACGTTGAATTTCATTGCGCGCTGCAGTTTCTCTGTCCTCTGATGAAGAGGATTTTATTTTTTCTAACCCGTGCTTTTTTTCTTTTGCTTTATAATATGCTTCGCTAATGGTAGATATTGAAAAAATCTTACCCTTAGCTAATAAGAAGGGAGTTAATTGCTCAGTTTTTTCTGCTCCAAATGCGTCCTCATCTGTATTAAATTCAAATGCGCCGCTACGACCAGAAACCCGACTTAAGAAGCTAGGTTCTTGATTACGTAAACGCTCTGCTACTGTTTTCTTTGCGCCCATAAATTCATACTCTGTTTAAATTACATCTCAAATTACATATTGTTATGATACGTTTTTCATTCTTATATAGCAAGAGTTAGTTTCATTTCTTTATTTTTTTAACCTATTGATTTTATTAGTATTTTATATTTTGTTACACTTTGTGGAGTCTTGCTACATTGCTTATCATAAAAATGACTTATTGTTTTAAAATTAAAGGCATCTTAAGGATAATTATAGCATTTGAGATGTACATAATATAGACTTATATTAAATAAAAAGAGGGATCTATGAGCAAGCAAATTCGGGTGGCAATGGCGCAGTTAAACTTCTGGGTAGGGGACACGCAGCGCAATGTCAACATGGCTATTGAGGCTATTCAAGAGGCGCGCGATACCCTCAAAGCCGATGTGGTGCTTTTCCCCGAATTGGCGTTAAGTGGTTATCCCCCCGAAGACTTGTTGTTCCGACCGGCTTATATCAAAACGCTGGAACAGGGGTTGGAGAAGGTGGTGAATGCCACGACGGGCATTACCGTTATTATGGGTCACCCTCAACAAACACCCCTAGGTCTGTTCAATGCCGCCAGTGTGATAGAAAATAAAAAAATAGTCGCGAGTTATCAAAAGCATTTTTTACCCAATTCACAAGTCTTCGATGAAAAGCGTTATTTTACTCCGGGAACACAAGCCTGTGTCATTAATATCAAAGGCGTGCCATTCGGTGTGATCATTTGTGAAGATATTTGGCATGCAGATCCGGTGCAACAGACGAAATTATCCGGTGCAAAAGCATTGCTAGTGATTAATGCATCACCGTTTAGCGTGGATAAAGTGGTGAATCGTCGTGCATTATTAAAAGCGCAATCACGTTCCATTGATTTGCCCGTGATTTATTTAAATTTAATTGGCGGGCAAGATCAATTATTATTTGATGGCGGAAGTTTTGCGGTGGATGCGCAAGGTGATGTTGTTTCACAAGCACCCGAATTTGAAGAGATTATATGGCCCATTGATTGTACGATCCATGATGACAATACCGTTTCAATCCCGCAACAAGCCATCACAGACATTCATTCCATCGAAGCATGTATGTATAACGCATTAGTATTAGGCGTGCAAGATTATTGCCGTAAAAATGGATTTACACGTGTTTTAATAGGTTTATCGGGCGGTATTGATTCAGCGTTAACGTTGGGTATTGCTGCAGATGCAATTGGCCCCGAAAATATAGAGGTTTTATTGATGCCTTCGCGTTATACGCGGGATATCAGCACGGAAGTAGCCAAGCTTCAAGCGGAAAACATGGGGGTGCATTACGATGAACTTTCCATCGAAACAGCCTTTGAAGCTTTTTTAGAAACACTGAATGATTTATTTAAAGATTCGCATCCGGATATCACATCGCAAAATATTCAAGCACGTTGTCGCGGTGTATTATTAATGGCCATTTCGAATAAAACAGGTGCATTATTATTAACAACCGGTAATAAAAGTGAATACGCAGTGGGTTATGCAACATTGTACGGCGATATGGCCGGTGGTTATGCGCCGCTCAAAGATGTGTATAAAACGATGGTGTATCGATTGGCGCAATACCGTAATAGTATTGAACCTATTATTCCGCAACGTGTATTGGATCGTCCGCCCAGTGCGGAGTTAGCCTTTGATCAAGAAGATGAAGATCAATTGCCGCCTTATTCCATTTTAGATGAAATATTAGTGCGTTATATTGAGCAAGATTTAAGCGCTGAACAAATCGTTGAGGCAGGATTTGATGCGCAAACGGTACATGATGTGATTGCAATGATTTATAAGAACGAATACAAGCGCGCGCAATCTCCTCCAGGACCCAAAGTCACCACCAAAGCCTTTGGACGGGATCGGCGATACCCGTTGACGCATGGGTATAGGGATTAGAGGGAAAAACCCCCGCTTCGCAGCGATGCTGCTCAGCTGCCCCCTTAAAAGGGGGCAAATTAAACCCAACTCGAGAACTTGAAAGATGATGTTGCCATTTTTTTGTTGAGAGTTTATTTACTCCCTCTCCCGCGAGGTGGGTTTACAACAAAGTAAAAAGATTGAACGCGGGAGAGGGCCGGGGTGAGGGTGAAAGCAAAAGGCGGTTTTCCCTCACCCTAACCCTCTCCCGCCCCAGCCATTTTACCTTGTAAAAATGTTGCAGAGCGGGAGAGGGAACAGATAGGCGTGTTTGGCAGCGCACAAGCCGATAAAGGCGCAACACAAAATGGCAACATCAACGCCTTTTTTCCCCTCAAGTTTCATCCACTCCTGCCCGATATATTGGGTATGATGAAACAAGCGACAGAAATCGTCATTAATTCGACGCTAGTAACCGACCGTTACGAGGCCATCTTCTATGAATTCGTTTTGGACCAATGGTTGCACGTGGTGGAATGTGGGTATGTGGAATCGTTGTCACAACACCGCATGCAAGCGGTGGTTGACCCGCGCCATGATCTAAGCGGCCTGTTATTTGAGCTGAATCATGTACGCGTGAACCCGCGCATGGATAATACGCTGATTTTAACCAAATTAAGCCGAGCACTGGAAGATTCAGGTGTTCAAATTAATCACCCAGCCAATCGTGATGATATGGCCTTGTGTTTTAAACCGCTGGGGGAATTGAGCGATATCGTACGATTCTTTGTTAACCAGCAGGGTCAATTGACTTTTCTCTCGTCATCGGTAAAACTGCATGTAGTGGAACCCATTGGTCCAATACCTCTACGATAGGATTTACCATGAAATACGGACGGTTAATCGCCATAGCCACTGCGCTATTTTTGCTAATCAGTTGCGGTGATCGCGATAAAAATGATGAAACAGTAAGGGCCATTAAATACATCGAAGTGACGGAATATGCCCAAGGGCAACAACGACGCATTTCAGGTGTGGTAGAAGCCAGTAATCGAGCCGATTTATCTTTTCAATTATCAGGCAATGTTGCAACGGTGGATGTGGTATTAGGTGCGCGTGTCACTCAGGGGCAAACATTAGCTACCTTAGATTCAAAACCCTATGAATTAATTGCAAATGCAGCAAGAGCAGAAAATACCAAAGCCAAGGCTATTTTTGCTGATAAGAAAAATGATTATGAAGCTAAAGCAAAGTTGTATGAAGATCGCTACGTATCAAAATCGGTTGTTGACGCGGCCTATGCAGATTATCAAGCAGCGGAACAAAACATTGAAAGCAGTAAAGCGCAATTGGAATTAGCAGAACGTGATCTCAAGAACACCGTATTAGTCGCACCATTTAATGGTGAAATTGCAAAGGTTAATATTGATCCATCAGTGAATGTGGCTGCAGGAATGCCTGTTATGCAAATTTTAGGGGAAGGTGGATTGGAAGTGGCATTGGCATTGCCAGAAAGTTTGCGTCCGAATGTTTCTGTGGGTATGTTAGTAACAGTCGAATTTCCAAGTTTAAAAAGTTATCATGTTGCTGGAGCTATATCAGAAATTGCAAGTAATACTGCAGGAACAAATGCATTTGAAACAAAGATTAAACTTGAAAACACGAATAATATTTATTCGGGTTTAACAGCGGATGTAATCTTTAATTTTAAACCTGAGGGTGAAGATGTTGCCGCATTTTTGATTCCTGCAACGGCATTAGCACCAGCGGATAATCCCGGCGAAGCAAATGTATTTGTTTATGACCCTGAAACACAGACGGTACATAAACAAAAAATCACTGCGCGTAATATTCGTGAGAATTCAGTTGAAGTCACGCAAGGATTAAAGTACGGTGATGTCATCGCTGTTGCAGGTACGCACTTTTTAAGCGATGGCCAACGCGTCGTGCTTTACCAGGGAAATTAGGATAACTCATGTTCTCATTGACTAAATTCGCGTTTAAAAATAACTGCTTGTTTCTTTTATTACTAGGCGCGATCATTGTATTAGGACTTTGGCAATACATTAACTTCCCCAGTCAAGAAGATCCGAGTTTTACGATTCGCGAAGCGGTTGTTACGGCTTATTATCCAGGTATGTCCGCTGAGCGCGTGGAGAACTTAATCACACGTCGATTAGAAGAAAAGATTCGTGAAATACCTGAAATTGAATACATCAAATCATCTTCTAAAACAGATTTATCGATTATTCATGTGAATGTCTACGACCAATATTTCGAAATGCAACCTATTTGGGATAAGCTGCGTAATAAAATGGATGAAGTAAAAGCAGAGTTGCCTTCAGGAACGCGCGGACCCTTTGTAAATGATGATTTTGGTGATGTGGCGGTTGCCTCATTGGCACTTACCAGTGATGGATTTAGCTTAACGGAAATGTATGATAAAGCAGTGGATATTCGCCGTGAATTATATACCGTTCCTGGTGTTAAGCGTGTGACATTATATGGCGTTCAAGACGAAGAAATTATTTTATCCTATTCAAATGCCAAATTAGCTGAATTTGGGCTAACGCCGCAATTGCTGATTGCCACATTAAAACAAGCCAATACCATTTTACCTGGCGGAAAGATAGAAATTTTTGGTCGTCAAATCATCATTGAACCCTCGGGTAACTTTGCGTCGGAAGATGAAATACGGAACGTGCAAATTGCCGTACCGGGAACAACACAACCTATTTATTTGCGCGATATCGTTGAGGTTTCGCGTAATTACGTTGATCCACCTCAGATGCTCGCATACCACAATGGCGAAGCTGCTATTATATTAGGCGTTTCAATGGTGGAAGGTGAAAATATTCTAGAAGTAGGGGATGGCCTTGATAAAAAAATACAACAAGTAAGCAGGGATTTGCCTGTTGGTTATCAGCTTGAATGGGCAACGTTCCAATCTGATTTGGTTGAAAGCAGCATCAGTAATTTCACGGGAAATTTATATCAAACTTTAGGCATCGTGTTATTGGTAGTTGTGTTTTTCTTAGGCACGCGCACTGGATTGATCGTTGGCCTGGGTGTCCCATTAACCATGTTAGTGACGTTGTTAATCATGAAACTTTTGGGAATTCCTTTGCAACGTGTTTCCATTGCAGCGCTTATTATTTCACTAGGTTTATTGGTAGACAATGGTATTGTAGTTGCCGAAGATATCAAACGTCGAATGCATGAAGGTTTCTCGCGTAAAGACGCTGCCATTGCAGCGGGTGATAGTTTAGCATTACCTTTATTAACATCATCATTAACCACCATTTTAGCATTTGTTCCCTTGATACTAGCCGAACACCGTGCTGGTGAATATTTGTATTCAATTGCGCAAGTGGTATCAATTACGTTATTAACATCCTGGTTTTTAGCTGTCACTATTACGCCGTTATTGTGCGCGCGTTTTATTCAACTGGATACAAAAGATCGTTTTGATGAATACAATACGTATAACACGCGTTTTTACGCCATGTATAAACGTTTTTTAACTCGCGTGATGACGCACCGTGCGGCTTTCTTAATTAGCATGGTGGTATTAATGATACTTTCAACCTTGTTATTAAAATTGGTTCCTAAACAATTTTTCCCACCGTCGGATCGCCCACAATTTACAATTTATTTAGATTTGGGTCGGGGTGCTACCATTGAGCAAACGGATGAAAAAATTCAGGCGCTAAATGCGTGGTTATTAGATAAAAGCATTAATCCAGATGTTACTAATCTTGTTTCTTATGTAGGCGAAGGTGGGCCTCGTTTTTATTTAGCATTATCGCCTTTTGATCCCGATCCGCATCGTGCATTTTTATTAGTGGATTTGGATTCTTATGAAAAAATTGATGAATACATGAAACGCACGCGCGAATTTGTTTTGCAAAACCTTCCTGAAGTGAATGCGGATGTTAAAACATTGTCACTGGGACCCACCGAAGTAGGTGTTGTTTTATTGCGCATCATGGGTCCCGATCCTTATGTGCTTTATAATTTAGCGCAAGAAGTGAAGGGTTATTTTCAAGAAATACCTAATACCATGGCAATTGAAGATGACTGGGGTAATAAAACGGTTGGTGTTTATGTTCAAATTGATCAAACGCAATCGGGTCGTTCAAGTATTACGCCGTCGGATGTGGCACTTTCACTCAATGCTTTTTATTCAGGATACCCGATTACGGATTATCGCGAAGAAGATAAGATTATTCCGATTGTTTTACGAGGTGAGGAAGCAGAACGTGCAACGATCGATCGATTGCGTACGATCAATGTTTATTCGCAAATCACGGGAGAAAGCGTGCCTTTGTTGCAAGTAGCTAATTTTGTGCCTGATTGGAAATTATCACATTTACGTCGACGCAACTTTGAACATACAATCACGGTTTCTGCGCGCAACCCTGATATGTACGCGACTCAATTGGCAGGAGAATTAACGCCTTATTTAGATAAAATGGTATTACCACCGGGTTATCGTTTTGCATGGGGCGGTGAATTAGAAGATTCGGTTAAAGCGCAAAAAGCCTTATTTGCTAGTTTGCCCTTGTGTTTATTTTTAGGATTTGCGTTGATGGTGTGGCAATTTAATTCGTTTTCACGTGCGTTGATTGTTGTTTTAACATTGCCACTGCTCATTATTGGCGGAGCGTTAGGGTTGGTTTTCACGGGTGCAACACTGGGATTTGTTGCGTTGTTAGGGTTTTTATCACTGGGCGGTATTATCGTGAACAACGCAATTGTGTTAATTGACCGCGCTGATGAAGAGATGAGAGAAGGAAATAGCGTTCACGATGCTGTCGTTAAAGCTAGTTTGAAACGTTTTCGTCCTATCATGATGACCACATTAACCACTGTGTTAGGATTGGTACCACTGATAATTTTCGGTGGTGAAATGTGGTTTGGTATGGCGAACGTTATCGCCTGGGGTTTAACGGTCGGCACCGTGTTAACATTAGGTGTCGTACCTGTGCTTTATACAATGTTAATTAAAGCAGACAAGATTCCTTAGGAACTTGGTTTAAACGTGTTACGTGCGCTAGCGGCGACGTTCGTCGCCGCTTCTTGTGCAAAACGTAATTGAGGATATCCGGCTTCTTTTGCTGCTTTAGCTTCTGCATCCGATTGTGTCGCTTTGCTTTCTGCAGATTGTTGCTGTTGCTCCGCTGCTGCATGTTTCTCTGTGAATCGTTCACCGCGCATGTGACCGACCCTTCCTTCAATGGCATATCTCACTACTTCTTGTTTAACGGCTTCAACCTTGCCTTGTAGAACACTTTGCGCGTCGCGTAATAATACACCTTGAATGTTGGCAGCCTCGGCACCTGGAATCTTTGTGATGTAGCTTTGGATGTCGCCATTGGCAACGGTTCCTAATTTTGCGTATTGATTAAATACTTCTTGCGTGGATAGATTGGCGTACTTTGGAACATCGCGTTGAAATGCTTCAAAGATTTCAGGATAAAGTAATACAACGCCTTGAACTGTAACAAATACAGCGGCATCTTTTTTGTTAATAGTTAAACGATCGGTTTTAATGCCGTCTTTTAACCACTTATCAAAAGCTTCGCCTGCTTGAATGTTGTCATCGCGAAGGTAGGGTATTTCACCTTGCGCATGTTGCAAAATAAGTTCTTCAAGCAATTCTTCTAAAAATTTTTCGTAATCAAGTTTTAACTGTTCATCAATCATGTGTTGTTGTGCAATTAACCATTTTTCAGTGACAGCGTATAATTCAGCAATTAAACCACCGCCACCTGCGAATTCCTCTTCATGATTCGTATTGAGTCCAATCAACCATTGTTCTAATGCGTCAGAATCACTGGCAATCCAAAGAAAACCATCCAGAGGAATTAACCCGTGTGCAATCAGTGCATTCAGATTTTTATTCATGCTCGAATATTCGGAGGAAACGCTGCGAATTTTGTAATGCGATCCTTGATTATTCATTGAGCCTAATAACGGTTCCCAATGTCTTTCATAATTACCTTTTTCGTCGCACAAAGGCACTTCGTATTGTGTGCACAATTCCCCAAGACGGGAAAGCAAAATACTGCTGAATGCTACATAATTCCACAATGCACGTTGATTACTGGTAACGCGATTAAGTAGTTCGCCTGCAACGATATAAGGTTCACGTAACGCCAATACTAAGCTAGCAAAATGCAGCTGGCGATCGACTCGCAACAAATGACGGTTATGTGAGCAAGGCAAATTTTGAACAAACTCCGCAAAGTTATCGATAAGTTGTTTGTAAAGCGCATTAAAGTGATCAGTAGGGGCGCCAGATTGCGTGCGAACCTGGTGTACGACATTAATGCGCCCTTTGATATTAAGCAATTGTTCGGCGTTAAGCACAGGAAATAAACGGTGTGTATCAACGGGATCTTCACGTTTTCCGCCGAGACGTGAGAAAGGGTGTTTGTAATAAACTTTTGAATAGTTTTTCATGGTTAAATCCTTTTTCCCTGAAACACTTTAGAAACACGTCCTATATTTTATGATATTTTTCGTGCCGCTTCCAGTAACTCATCTGTTTGGTCTCCTGCATTTGCCCGCAATACTTCCAATGTTTGTGCGGACATTTCAGGTAAATCTAAATTTTCATAGGCGACGGTCATGACCGCCAAGCTTTCTAATACAGCTGGAGTTTGCGGATAATGTTCAACAACCGTTTGTGCACGATTAGCTGCTGCAAGCCACGCACCACGTACCATGTAATATTTAGCGACATTGAGCTGATGGTTTGCCAAATCATTTCGAATGGCAATCATGCGTTGACGTGCATCAGGCGCATATACACTATTAGGATATAAATCTAAAAACGTTTCAAAATAGGCAAAAGCTGCGCGCTCATTCACTGAGTCACGTTGTGTTAAATCCAACGGTAAAATACGTGCGGCAAAGCTAATACTTTCAGTAGATTTAATCAAACCTTGCATGTAATAAGCGTAATCTAGATTATCGCTACGGGGATGTTGGCGAATGAAGCGTTCTGCGGAACGTAATGCGGCAGGTAATTCATGGTAGCGATAATAGGCATAAATAATATTTAAATTAGCGTCTTCTGTGTACTCACCAAAGGGATATTGATTCGTAAGGCTTTCATAGGCGCCTACAGCTTTCTTATACTTTTTTTTGATCAATGCATCTGTAGCGGTTTGATAAATTTCTTCAGCAGGTTTATCTTGGTAGGGGTCTTTTTTCTTTTTACCTTTACCTGAGCACCCGATCACTAAGAGTGCGAGCATGATACAAACGAGAATTTGGCGAAAAAGTGTCATAAGGTTACTCGGCTCGTATGTTGTCATTGCGAGCCTCGCAGGGGCAAAGCAATCTACTACGTAACAAGTAATAGATTGCTTCGACCTTACGGCCTCGCAAAGACAGGATATCTTTAACTCTGATATACTTCGAGCGTATTGTACGGGAATCACCAGTGCCTGACAACAAACTAGACTTCAAACTTGAAATACCGGCCGATTTGGCGGGTAAACGCCTGGATCAGGCTTTAAGCCAGTTATTACCTCAGTATTCCCGTGCCCGGATCCAACAGTGGGTTCAGGATCAATCAGTGATTGTGAATGGCGTGACTATTAAGTCCAAAGACAAGGTTAATGCGGGTGACAAGGTTGAGATTGCTGTTACATTAACGCCTGAGGGTGAATGGTTGCCTCAGGATATCCCGCTGAACATCATTTACGAAGATGCAGATATCATTGTGGTCAATAAACCGGCAGGATTAGTGGTTCATCCGGGTGCAGGCGTGCCCGATGGAACATTAGTGAATGCATTATTGCATTACGACAAAACCCTGGCCAATGTGCCGCGCGCTGGTATTGTTCATCGTTTAGATAAAGATACATCGGGGTTATTGGTGGTGGCGCGCAGTTTAACGGCGCATCCGCATCTCGTGGAACAACTTCAAACAAGAACTATGCGACGTGAATACGATTGCATTGTTAACGGTACGTTGATATCGGGAGGAAAGGTTGATGCACCTGTGGGGCGTCATCCGAGTAATCGCTTAAAAATGGCTGTGGTTCCGAATGGAAAACCAGCAGTTACACATTACCGAATCAAACGAAAATTTGAAAAATACACGTATATTCATTGTCAATTGGAAACAGGACGAACGCATCAGATTCGTGTGCATATGGCGCATATTAACCACGCTATATTAGGTGATCTTTTATATGGACCGAAATCTTATCCATTACAAGATAAAATAAAACGTCAAGCGTTGCATGCAATACAACTCACCTTGCAACATCCACGCACGCATGAGACAATGACATTTCACTCTGAATTACCCGATGATATTCAACATATTTTAACGTGCTTATGATGATATTTCCTGATTGGCCAGCGCCAGCTAATATTAGAGCTGCTACTACCACACGTATGAGTGGCAATATTGCGATGCATGTAAACGATGATCCTATATTGGTATTACAAAACCGTGCGATGTTAATGCGTGAATTGGAATTACCAAATGAGCCTTTGTGGCTGGATCAAAAACATACAACAACTTTGATATGTGCGGATGATCATTTTGATAATCCTCCAGTGGCAGATGCAAGTTATAGCGTGCAACCAGGACATGTGTGCGTCGTGATGACGGCGGATTGTTTGCCCATATTAATATGCAATAAACAAGGTACGTTAGTGTCAGCCATTCATGCGGGTTGGCGTGGATTAGCGAATGGCGTTTTATTAAAAACTCTTGAACAATTGCCTGCGAAACAGCAAGACTTATTAGTATGGTTAGGACCTGGCATTGGCAAAGAGGCATTTGAAGTAGGGGAAGATGTTCGCAATGCATTCTTATCGCAGAATACTGCATTGCCGGAACATTTTGCTGACTTTAAGCCAGGTAAGTATTTATGTGATATGGATGCCATTGCGCGATTTCAGTTATCGCAAAAAAATATTCACACCAGTTATGGCGGTGGTTATTGCACTTATACCGATCGAGATCGATTTTACTCCTACCGCCGTGACGGAGATACAGGAAGGATGGCAACGTTGATTTGGATGGAACCCCCTTGAATAAATCCCTTATCGCACCCATATTAATGAGTAGGAAAAGGAGATACCATGCGAATCGAAAAATTAACCAGTAAATTCCAGGAAGCGTTGGCTGAGGCTCAATCCATTGCCATTGGGCGGGACAACAGCGAAATAGATGGGATTCATGTCATGCAGGCGCTGCTTGACCAAGGTGATGGAACGGTCAATCATCTTTTAATGGGTATGCGCATCAATATGGCGAAATTACGCTCGTCGATTACTGAGGCATTAGATGCCACACCCAAATTACAACAAATGCCGGATCAAATTGGTATTTCTCAAGAACTTAATCGTATTTTCATGGCCACGGATAAATTAGCACAACAACGGAATGATCAATTCATTGCCAGTGAATTATTTGTATTAGCCGCGTGTAAAGATAAGGGAAAATTGGGTGAATTATTGCGCAACGCGGGTGTTAATGAAGCTGCTATGTCGCAGGCGATTAATCAACTTCGTGGTGGTGAAAAGGTCAGTGATCCCAATGCAGAAGAAAACAGAAAAGCATTAGAAAAATACACAATTGATTACACAGAACGCGCTGAACAAGGCAAGCTTGATCCTGTCATTGGACGCGATGCAGTGATTCGCCGCGTGATTCAAGTACTTTCTCGTCGCACCAAAAACAACCCGGTATTTATAGGTGAGCCTGGGGTAGGCAAGACCGCCATCGTAGAAGGTCTCGCGCAGCGGATTGTTAGCGAAGATGTGCCCGACAGCCTGCTCGACAAGCGCATCGTTATGCTCGACCTGGCTGGTATGATTGCCGGGACGAAGTACCGTGGCGAGTTCGAAGAGCGGCTCA
>CAYUEL010000016.1:0-22327 GCA_964443025.1 uncultured Gammaproteobacteria bacterium
GGATATTTTTAATTACACACCAATTGATACATTGCAAGTAAAAGACGGAATTTGGCATGCAAATGAAACCATTCGTGCACGCGTTGTTGTAAATGCAACGGGTCCATGGATCGGAGAATATACTTCACAAAAGCCTCGCTTAGTAAAAGGAAGTCACATTGTAGTGCCGCGTCAATATACGGGAAATCATGCTTATATCATTCAACATGATGATAAGCGCGTGGTATTCGTGATTCCGTTTGAACAAGATTATCAATTGATAGGGACAACAGAAGTTAACTATGAAGGTGATCCTGAAAAAGCTGCTATTACACAAGAAGAAATAGATTATTTATTAAAAATATATAATCAAACATTTCATCATAAAATCAACAAGCATATGGTCGTATGGGAATATTCCGGTGTTCGACCCTTACTTCCAGATGAACGAGACAATCCCTCAACCATTTCTCGCGATTACCGTTTAACGCTCGATACAACATCAGGCGCGCCTTGTTTGTATGTGTTTGGCGGTAAAATCACCACTTATCGTAAACTGGCTGAACAAGCATTACAAAAACTTCATCCATTTTTTCCGCACATGAAGCCTGCTTGGACCAAACATTCACCTTTGCCGGGTGGTGATATTAAAAATTTTGAACAATTTATACTCATGATGGAAAAAGCATATCCTTGGTTACCTTCTGATTTGTGCAAACGTTATGCACGTCTTTATGGCACACGCATGAATGAGTTATTGCGAAATAAAATATCAATAGAACACCTAGGAAAACATTTGGGTGCTGATCTGTATCAAGCAGAAGTTGATTACCTTAAGCACTATGAATGGGCATGTAAGCCCGATGATATTTTATTTCGCCGTACCAAACTGGGGTTAAAGTTAACTAACACTTCTCTAACAACGTAGTATTGCAATTTTTAGATCATTCGTTTTATAATCGATTCTACTTTCGTTACGTCAAGGAACTTCGTTATGATGAATATGAAAAAACTTTCTTCTACCGTGTTATTAGGTGCTGCATTTGCAATACCCGCCACCGCTCATGAACTCACCGTAAGCCTTGGCTTATTAAGCGCAGGTCTGGATTCTAATTTCCAACAATACACAAGTGCATCCACTGGCGAAGAACGCTACAGCGCAAATAATACAGAACTAGGTGGCGAAGCTGCATTTGGTTATGTGTGGACCATCAATTCAGGCTTTGATATGGCCTTTGAACTCTTCTATGATTTCACTTCCAATACTGCTGAACAAACTACTACAACTAACGGTAATGTTTCAAATACCGTCAGCGATACTTACGGTATACGCGTACTTCCTGGCTTCTATGTGACCAGCAATACCAAGATATTCTTGGATATCGGCTGGGCAAATATGAATCAAGATCTCGATATCTCTAAAGTTATTACTAGAACAGGCTTTAGCGAAGATAAGAAGAGCGAATCAAGTTCTGCTTACCGTTATGGCGCTGGCGTTCAAACCATGATTTATGACAACTTCAGTTTGCGCGCAAGCTATGTTGTAACCGATGGTGCGAGCAAAGTGTCACTTACGAGCGATGATGGACTTTACAGTTATAGCGCAACACCAACCATCCAAACTTTCGCGGTTGATTTGAGTTATCACTTCCATATCTAAAAATAGAGCTGAACCACGACCGTAAGGAAGTGGTTCAGTCTGCATATATTCTTGCATTCACAAAAATCTGAAACCATGGCGAATATTCATCCCAATCGTTTGGATGCCACGATAATTGTTGTGTACGAAACACACGTTCTGGATGTGGCATCATCAGGGTAATACGCCCATCTTGATTGCATAAGCCAGTAATTCCATGGGGCGAACCATTGGGGTTATAAGGGTAACGCTCTGTCGCCTGGCCCTGTGGATCAACATAACGTAATGTGACGTGATCAGGCGCTTTATCAAATATCATACGCCCTTCTCCATGCGAAACAACAATGGGAATATGCGCCCCTTGCATGTTCTTTAATAACACAGAGGGTGAATCCACCACCTCAACCATTGATAAACGCGCTTCAAATTGTTCCGATGTATTACGCAAAATACGCGGCCAATGTTGCGCACCTGGAATTAAATCTTTTAACGTTGCTAACATCTGACAACCATTGCACACACCCAGCGTAAATGTATCGTTGCGATGAAAGAACGTTTCAAATTGTTTTTTAAGTTTTTCATGAAATAAAATGGTTTGCGCCCATCCTTGTCCTGCACCTAATACATCTCCATACGAAAAACCACCACAAGCGGCTAAACCTTGAAAGTCTTTTAAGTTAATATCACCTTGCAGGAGATCTTGCATGTGCACATCCACCGCATCAAAACCGGCTAATGTGAATGCAGCAGCCATTTCAAGTTGTCCGTTAACGCCCTGTTCACGCAAAATTGCAACTTTAGGTTTGCTTGTATAAGACATTGATGACACATGTTTTTTTACAGGTCTGTAATATAAACCCGTGTTATTTTTATTAGTAATATTTTCATAAGATTGATCTGCGCATATTGGATTATCACGCAAACGTTGAATATGGTAACTGGTTTGAGACCACAATTGTTGGCATTGAAGCAAATCAAGCTGCCAACAATTACTTCCCTGTTTAATCATCACCGATAAATCATTGGTGACGGTTCCAAGTTCATGCAAACATAACAATAACCCGTGCTTATTCAAAATTTCTTTCACGGCCATGATATCTTTATTATCTACTTGCAACACGGCCCCTAATTCTTCATTGGCCAGAATGGATAAAACGTCATCACCTAATGTTGATAATTCTAAATTTAATCCACATCGCCCTGCAAATGCCATTTCAGCAAGAGTCGCCCAAAGCCCGCCATCACTGCGATCATGATACGCTAAAATCAGATCTTGTTTTTTTAGTTCACCCATTGCATTAAAAAACTGTTTTATTCGTTCGGGGTTATCAAGATCCGGTGTATCATCGCCTAATTGATTTGTGATATTTGCAAAAATGCTTCCACCTAAACGTTGCTCACCTTCGGCTAAATCAATAAATAATAATGTGGCATTAGGTTGTTGATGCAATTGCGGTGTTAATGTTTTTCGTACATCTTGAACGGGTGCAAATGCACTAACAATCAATGATAACGGTGATACTACTTCGTGAGAACCTTGTTCATCACGCCATGTTGTGCGCATGGATAAAGAATCTTTTCCGACAGGAATGGCGATACCTAATGCGGGACATGTTTCCATGCCAACCGCTTTAACCGTTTCATACAAATTTGCATCTTCGCCAGGATATCCGCACGCCGCCATCCAATTCGCTGATAATTTAATATCGCCTAATGTAGCAATGTCTGCGGCAACAATATTCGTGATTGCTTCACCAATCGCCATGCGTCCTGATGCCGGTGCATTCAATAAAGCAATGGGTGTTCGCTCGCCCATCGCCATGGCTTCACCCTGCTGCGATATAAAACTATTCATGGTGACCGCAACATCTGCCACTGGAATTTGCCAAGGCCCTACGAATTGATCACGCGCAGTCATACCACCTACGGTGCGATCACCAATACTAATTAAAAATGTTTTGTCTGCTACGGTTGGATGTTGTAATAGCTGTTCTAACGTTGCCTTCAAATCAAATGATTTCGTATTGACTTGTTTACCCATTATAAATTTACTTTTTACATTACGTAGCATTTTTGGAGGTTTCCCCAACAATACTTTCATGTCTAAATCAACAGGCTCATTATGAAACAATGTATCATCTACTTTCAAATGGCCATCATTTGTTGCTTCACCAATAATAGCGAATGGGCAACGTTCACGCACACATAATTCGCTAAATAATTTGATATTATCAGGCGCAATAGCCAATACATAACGCTCTTGCGATTCATTGCACCAAATGGCCATGGGTGATAATGCTTTGTCGGCGCAATGTATATTACGTAATTGAATTTTTCCACCACATTTTGCATCGTTTAGTATTTCAGGCACTGCATTGGATAACCCGCCTGCGCCCACATCATGAATGGATTCAATGGGATTATTCTTTCCCATGGCCCAAGCGCGATCAATCACTTCTTGGCAACGACGCTCCATTTCAGCATTATCTCGTTGCACTGATGCAAAATCTAATTCTGCATGACCACTACCGGACGCCATGGATGATGCTGCCCCACCACCTAAACCAATCAACATCGCGGGGCCGCCTAACACAACAACCTTGTATCCTACTTTAATCGCATTTTTTTGAATATGTTCTGCGCGAATATTTCCCATGCCACCTGCAATCATGATAGGTTTATGATAACCGCGACGTTGTTCGCCTTCGGATGTCGAAATCACTTGTTCAAAACTGCGGAAATAACCGCATAAATTAGGACGTCCGAATTCATTATTGTAACTGGCCGCCCCAATAGGGCCCGCAATCATGATATCCAACGCAGATGCTGTGTGTTCTGGTTTGCTTCGATCGCTTTCCCATGCGAGTGGACGCGCAGGAATATGTAAATTCGATACACTGAAACCTGCCAATCCTGCTTTCGGTTTTGCACCTCGCCCTGTCGCACCTTCATCGCGTATTTCACCACCTGCTCCTGTTGCAGCTCCTGCAAATGGTGCTATGGCCGTAGGATGATTGTGCGTTTCCACTTTCATAAGAACATCAATATCTTCATTCACAAATTGATAATGATGATTCGGTTGTGCAAAAAAACGAGCGGAAAAACTTCCTTTAATCACCGATGCATTATCATGATATGCAGATAATATATTGTCTGGGTTTTTTTCTTTAGTATTTTTTATCATCGAAAACAACGATTTTTCTTGCTTTTGTCCATCAATAATCCATTCACCATTAAAAATCTTATGACGACAATGTTCTGAATTGGCTTGTGCAAACATCATCAGTTCAATATCGGTTGGATCGCGTTGCAATGTTTGATACGTATTAAGCAAATAATCTATTTCGTCTTCCGCTAATGCCAAACCTAATGTTTGATTCGCATCGACTAATGCCTTTCGGCTTTGCGTTAATAATGGGATCGTTGTAAGAGGTTCTGGTTCACCCTGTAAAAAAACTTTTTCTAAATCTTGTTCGTCGCGCACGATACTTTGTGTCATGCGATCGTGAATTAAATTTAACCATGTGGGTGATTCGTTGGGTTTGCTTTGATAATCGATACCGTATCGTACGGCTCTTTCAACACGGGTAATGGTTTCAAATCCACAATTGCGTACAATATCAGTGGCTTTAGAAGCCCAGGGCGATAGGGTTCCCAGGCGAGGAACAACATATATAGAATCAGAGCTGCTTCGGCTCGAGAGTGGTAATTGAGATGCCATTAGAAGCGCCGATAATTGGTTTAATGTACTTTCAGAAAGTTTCTCTTTCGCTTGAACCAAATAAACCACCTGCGTTTGAATGCCTTGAACATTCTTATCAATAACAGTAATGTCATTCAGCAGCTTCTGAACACGGAAATGTGATAATGCTTCTTGCCCTTCAATGCGATAGAAATGGTTCATTGGTATCCCGTAACCCCTTGCGAAAGGGATATTATACCCTGAAGATATAGGTAATTACATTATTAGCCCTCACCCTAACCCTCTCCCGCTATCAGCATCTACAACTATTTCTAAAGTTACACTAGGCTGGAGAGGGAATCTAATGAGTTGGTATTAGTTATATAGGTCAAGCTAGTCATGTAAGTAAATGCTTACACCGAAAAGGGTGGATTTCTTATAAATAAGCTGGTAGACTAAGAACTATTGAATTTATAGGAAGGGCAGGAAAAACTATGATTATCAATAAGTTACATAAAAGCGAACTAAAACGTCTTATAACAGCCGCCTGTTTAATCCTTGTGTTAACAGGGGTTACCGCAACTTACAGCTGGCGTCATATTAGTGATAACCAGCTTGAGCAAGTCCTTGAGCGAGGCAAAATCCGATTTGTGATGCGCACCACAGGCGCCCATCATGCCATTGACAATAGCGATATATCGGAAGGTTTTGACTACCGGCTTGCCGAACTCTTTGCCGAACATCTCGGCGTGGACTTCGAAATTATCGTGGCTAATAATGTCAGCGATGCCCTAGATATATTAGAGAATGGTAAAGCTGATATCGCCATTGGATTAACGCGCGATGTCGAACGCAGTATTCCCGTTCATTACAGCACCTCTTATAAAGTGATCACTGAACAAGTGGTTTATAAGCGCGGTGCAACTCGTCCACGCCACATTCAAGATTTAACGAACGGAAGCATTAGGGTCAGCGCTGAAACCAGTCATGCGCAAAAATTGGCCGAATATCAAATTAAGCATGCTAATTTAGAGTATGTTGTAGATGAAGAATTGGATTCCTTTGATTTAATGGCATTGGTTGTCAATGATGAATTGGATTACACGATAGTCGATTCACACGATCTTGAAACCTATCGCCGTTTTTACCCTGAATTACAAGTGGCTTTCAAAACTGCGGATAACCAAGGTTTGGCGTGGGGGCTTAAACCTGTCACACATTATCAAGCTATTCATGAAGGATTAAATGGTATTAAATCCATTGGAATAATGTCAGACAAAATAAGTATGTATCAAGCAACACTGATTCAAGATACCAGTTTAGCCATGATGGTTGATGAATTTCTAGTGGATTTAGAAAAATCAGGTGAACTTGAGTGGCTTCTTGAAGTTTATTATGGACACTTGAAAAAATTTGATTACATTGATACGACTATTTTTATCGATCGAATCAAAAGCACATTACCTCGTTATGAAGAAATTTTCCGTGATGCAGCTGATAATGATTTAGATTGGTTGTTACTTGCAGCTATTGGTTATCAAGAATCCCACTGGAATCCAAATGCACGCTCACCTACTGGTGTTCGCGGTGTGATGATGTTAACAACCAATACTGCACGCAGCGTAGGTGTTACCAATCGTTTAGATCCAACACAAAGTATCCAGGGTGGCGCAGCCTACTTTCGTCGCATGCATGAAATGATTCCTGATTCCGTACAAGAACCTGATCGCACATGGATGGCGCTGGCTTCTTATAACATTGGTTATGGTCATTTGGCCGATGTGCGCAAGCTGGTTCAACGTAACGGTGGCGATCCTAATAAATGGGCCGATGTTCGTGAATGGTTACCGAAAAAACATCAAGAATTCTGGTATTCAAAAACACGTCACGGTTACGCACGTGGTCGCGAGGCTGTTGTTTATGTTGAAAACATTCGACGTTATTACGATTTGCTCGGATGGCTGTATCAAAACGATGTGTTGTTTTTAGCGGCAGTATAAGTATGTGGGGGTCAAGTCCCGCTAGCAGTCGATTTCTTTTTTAATATAGGGCCAAACAATCCTAAACATTTCAAACTGTGCTTTTTCATTTGGATGTACCAAATCAGGTTGCATGTTATCAGGATTTGTTGCAACATCTTTTAGAAAGAAAGGCATTAAAACAACATCATCTGATTCCGCAATGCGATGATAAATCTTATTAAAATTCTTTACATAATAAGGCCCATAATTTGGCGATACCATGATTTCCATCAGCAATACATCAGCGTCATGATCCTCGGAAAGTTCCACCATTCTTCTTAAATTTTTCTCAATATCCTCGGTATTTTTTCCTTGCAACGCATCATTACCACCTAATTCGATGAGCACCCATCTGGGTTCATGGTATTTAAGCAGTTCAGGTAAGCGAGGTAATGCGCCTTCGGTGGTTTCACCCGAAATACTGGCGTTAATCACTTGGCGGGGAGGGTTACACTTGGCAACAGTGACTTCCAACATGCGCACCCAACTTTTCTGAGGATCAATTCCATAGGCAGCGCTTAGGCTGTCGCCCATGATTAAAATTTGTGCATGAGCATGAAGGGTAAACAGCGCCATGGCTGATAATAATGTAATTTTTTTGACCATATTATAAAACCTCCTTACGCTACCGTTCTATTATAGGCTATATTATAGGCTATTATGAACCCACTGATTGCTTGCCACCGACTTGATAAATACGTTAATACCCCTGAGGGTAAACTGACCATTCTCAAAAATATCTCATTGAGTATTCAACCAGGCGAATCTGTTGCCGTGATGGGCCCAAGCGGTTCAGGAAAATCAACCCTGTTGGGTTTATTAGCAGGTTTAGATCAAGCTTCCGATGGCGAGATCTACTTGATGGGACAACCTTTACATCAATTGGATGAAGAAGCACGCGTTAAATTACGTCTGGCACAAGTTGGATTTGTATTTCAATCTTTTCAATTATTACCTAACCTCACTGCATTGGAAAATGTCATGTTGCCGCTTGAATTAGCAGGAATAACTCACGCCAAAGAAAAAGCGCAACATTGGCTTGAGGAAGTTTCACTTAAACCACGCTTACATCATACACCCAGAACATTATCCGGTGGTGAGCAACAACGTGTCGCTATTGCACGTGCCTTCGCTTGTGAACCTAAAGTCATATTTGCAGATGAACCTACGGGAAATCTTGACACACACACCGGCGAACATATTATCGATTTAATTTTACGCTACCAAACCAGTCACGCAGCGCTGATGTTGGTGACCCATGATGAAGCACTGGCGAAACGTTGCCAACGTCGAATCTATTTAAACGCGGGCGAAATCGAGGGCACATGATTGCCATTGGGTTGAAATTATTATCACGGCAATGGAACGCTAATTTGCTAAAAATACTTGCATTGGCATTTTTCTTAGCCATCAGCTTGCAAACAGCCATTTCTACTTTAAGTGATCGCTTGAACCGATCAGTCACTGAACAAGCCAATACAATGTTAGGTGCTGATTGGATTTTAGAAAGTACACGCCCTATGCCACCTGAATGGCAAGAAAAAGCACAATCGATGGGGCTAGAAACCACAGAAAGCGCCGTGTTTTTATCTGTTATTTTATTTAATGAAGAACCTATTTTGGCGCGTATTAATGCGATACATCAAAATTTTCCATTACGTGGGCATATTAAAAATTTAAAACCTACGGAATATATTTCACCTCAAACCGTGTGGTTACAAAGTGATTGGCGAGATCGTTATAGTGTTAACTTTGAAGATCGCATTACGATTGGCGAACGTGATTTTGCCGTGATGGGATTTTTTGATCAGGCACCGGAAGTTGGAACTACCATGTTTAATATTGCCCCACGTATTTTGATGAATCATGATGATCTTGAAGCAACAGGCATTATTCAACCCGGTTCTCGCATTTATTATTATCTATTTGTTGCGGGGCAATCTGAACTGATTCAACGTTTTTCTGACTGGTTGCACCCACAACTCACACCTAATCAACGAATCATTGACGCAGATGAGGGGCAACCCGCTCTCGGTATCACGATCGATCGTGTAAGGCAATACTTAAGCTTGGCCACCATTGCCAGTGTGTTACTTGCGGGATTAACTATCTTTGTTGCTATGCGAGATTATGCACAAAGCCAGGTCAATACAGTAGCATTACTTCGTTGCCTGGGAACAAGCACTAAAAATCTTTATATTATCTATCTGGGAACATTATTTATAGTTTCTTTATTTCTATCATTGTTAAGTGGTTTATTGGGATATGCCTTACAAGCAATGGTTGCATCTACCATGACAAAAATGCTTTTTATTACTTTACCCCCTGCAAATTGGATTTATTTATTCTATAGCTTTATCGCAGGGTTATTGCTTGTTATAGGTTTTGCATTACCCCAATTAATATCATTGCAAAAAATTACTGCATTGCGTATTTTACGCGAAGATATAAGCAATTATGATTTAAAATCGATGCTTGTGATGATATTTGTGATTGCATCATCCTTTGGATTATTAGTGTTATATACAGAAAGTGTTGAATTAACACTTTGGCTTTTATTAATATTAAGCGTTGGCATTGTATTATTGTGGGCATTTTTATTGCTTGGGTTAATCTTTCTTGCAAAAATTCGTGGCTTATTTAAAATGCCTTGGCGATTAGGCTTTCAACGATTATTATTATACCCTAATGAAGCAAGCTTACAGGTTATTAGCACCAGTGTTGCATTAGGATTGGTTTTTACGTTATTTTTTGTACGCTTTGATATGGTGAACCAATGGGAGCAAAAACTTCCCGAGAATGCACCGAATTATTTTATTATTAATATATTGACCGATCAATTACCCAACATTACCTCTTTCTTCACTGAAAATAATGTTGTTGATAAAGGGTTTTACCCGATTGTAAAGGCACGATTAATCGCAATTAATGGGAATCCTATTAAACTGGATGATTTTCCACCTCATGATATCCCCAATTATATTCAGCGTGAATTAAATAATACTTATCTTGATGCGCCCAAAAACCCTGCTGATATCCTTCAAGGGCAATGGTGGCCTGAACATACCCCCAAATATTATGTTTCAGTTGAACAATCTGTCGCGCAAACATTAGACATTCATCTTCATGACACTCTTACTTTCCAAACAGGTTCGCAAACTTTTGATGCTTCTGTGGCTAATACACGCAAAGTGATTAAAGATAATTTTGAACCTTGGTTTTATATGATTTTTTCACCCTCTGCACTACAACACTTGCCGCATACTTACCTGACCAGTTTTTATTTACCCCCTGAAAATAAGCCCTTTATTACTTTACTACAACGCACCTTTCCCAATGTCACCACATTTTCTGTTGCAGATCTATTGGATGAGGTGAGAAAATTGGTGGCTCAAGCCAGCGATTACATGTCAGGGTTATTTATTGCAATCATGCTTGCAGCGTTACTGGTGTTGGTAACGATCCAACACGCACAATTGAGCTTTCGTATGTATGAAGGTAAATTATTACGAACATTGGGGGCAAGCCGAAAACAAATTGCCATCGGCTGGCTGAGTGAATTTTGTTTATTAGGCATTCTTGCGGGTATTGTTGCATTTTTACTGGCAACACAACTAGGTGGCTTTATTGCTACACAACAATTAAATATAGTATTTCATTTTAAACTGATTTATCTTCCAATCAGCATCGTATTAGCCGTGCTTTTACATGTTGGGATAGGTAGTTTTGCAATCGCACGCTTGTCCTATACCCCACCCTTATAAAGTTATGCTATTCTATATCATCTTATCCATTGGGGTTAATATCCATGAAAGCCATCCGTATCTTATTGATTCTAATAACTTTTTTTACCCTTTGCGCACAAGCGCAAACCCTAAAGGAAGAACTACCTGAACCCGGTACAATCACGAAAGAAGATTATGAAGCGTTGAAAACCAAGATTTCGCAGTATCAAGGTGCCGAAACAACTGCACAAGATCCCTCCGTTGTACAAATTTCCATCGATTCGGAATACACGGTTTGCTTTATTCCTGTTGAATCTCATCCCGCTTACCCTGGTATTGCCTGCCGAAGCGTAGGTATTGTAGAAGGCGACATTAAAGTTGAGACTGTAGGTTGGACGGCCGATCCTAATAACGTCGAGTTTCAACCTTGGCTAAATTTATTTGTGGTCCAAGACCAAGAAATACGAAGTGAAATCATTGAAAGCACGAGGAGTAATAATGATGAAGACGCAACTGAAGAAAGCCAAGACGAAAGCGAAACAACCGAATAAAACAACACGTACCGTTCATGATTCCATGGGGGATTTGCAAGTTCCTCAAGATGCGCTTTACGGTGCACAAACTCAACGTGCCATTGAAAACTTTCCTATCAGTGATCTGCGTATGCCGCGCGCTTTTATACGCGCCTTAGGTTTAATCAAACGTGCTTGCGCGCAAGTGAATCAAGAATTAGGTTACCTTGATGCAGCGACATCAAAAGCTATTCAGGCGGCTGCTAAAAAAATCATTGACGGTGAAATGGATGAGCAATTTCCCATTGATATTTTCCAAACCGGCTCTGGCACGAGCACCAACATGAATGCCAATGAAGTGATTGCAACTATTGCAACACGTGATAGTCGCCGCGATATTCATCCCAATGATCACGTGAATATGGGTCAAAGCAGTAATGATACGATTCCCACGGCTATTCATGTATCTGCCGCTTTGATGGTACAAGAACAGTTATTGCCTGCACTGAAACACCTTTCAAAAACAATCAACACTAAAGCAAAATCACTGAAACATATCACGAAAACTGGACGCACACATTTAATGGACGCAATGCCACTTCGCTTTGATCAAGAGCTCGGTGCTTGGGCACGTCAAATTGATCAAAACATTGCGCGCATTGAATCTACATTACCGCGTCTAAGTTTACTTGCGCAAGGTGGTACAGCCATAGGCACTGGTATCAATGCAGATAAGAAAATGGGCGCAATGGTTGCCAAAGCGCTTTCAAAAGAAACCGGATTCAAATTTCAAACTAGTCCAAACTATTTTGAATCATTGAGTTGCCAAGATACTGCGGTTGAACTTTCCGGACAACTTAATACATTAGCGGTTAGCTTGATGAAAATTGCAAATGACTTACGCTGGCAAAACTCAGGCCCGCTCGCAGGATTGAGCGAGATTCAATTAACCACTTTACAACCCGGTAGCAGTATCATGCCTGGAAAAGTAAATCCCGTAATTCCTGAAGCCGTTTGTATGGTATGTGCACAAGTGATGGGTAACCACACCACCATTACCATCAGCGGGCAAGCCGGAAATTTCCAATTGAATGTCATGCTTCCTGTGATTGCTTATAACTTGTTACAAAGCATTCATATATTAAGCACATCCGCAAAAGATCTAGCGGATAAAGCAATCAAAGATTTCAAAGTTAATGAAGATGTCGTTAAAACCGCATTAGAACTTAACCCCATTCTCGTTACAGCTTTAAATCCTGTGATTGGTTATGAAAAAGGTGCGGCGATTGCGAAGCAAGCTTATAAAGAAAAACGCCCCGTAAAAGAAGTCACACGCGAACATACTAAATTATCTGAACGTGAGATCGCCAAATACCTCGATGCTGCGAAATTAACAGATGGCGGAATTCACAAGTAAAGGAATACCGTGTGAATACACACGGCATACTGATGGTATTGAGCGCGACACTAAGCGACAATCTCATACGTGAACGAGAACGAAGTGAGCGATCATAAAATCCATTGCTCAACTGATCACTCGCTTGCGCTCGTGCTCCGACCCGCGCTTACCGCTCATCTCGAGTCTGAGCGCGAGTGTTAACGAGCGATCGGATGAGTTGCAGATTTTATCGTTCACTGCATTCACGTAAAAGATTTGTGTGTGGCACATCTTCCTATTCCGAGCGATCGTCGTTTAAATTAACAATGCTGCGATTGTATGGAATCTCAATGCCAGCAGCACGCAATACTTCCCAAAGTCGCATGAGTAATTCAGATTTGACCATCGGACGAATTTCACCTTCGCTGATGTTGATGAAATACCGCACCTGAAAAATAAGAGCGCTCTCACCAAACTCTTGCAAAACCACGGTAGGTTCTGGATCTTTTACCACATTCTCATGCATTCGAACCGTTTGCATGATTAAGGCATGTACTTGACGCGGGTTTTCAACAAAACTGGTACGTAACAAAAAGGTTGTACGAACAATAACATCCTGATGTGTCCAGTTTTTTAATGATCGTGACACAGTTTCAGCATTAGGAATAATAATATCCATGTTATCCCAGGTTTTAATAGTGGTGGCACGCATACCAATGTGTGTTACTTCGCCCTCGCTTTCACCCAACGTGATAATGTCACCTTCACGAAAGGGTCGTTCAACCAGCAATAAAATACCACTCACTAAATTATTGGCGATGTTCTGTAACCCGAAACCGATACCCACCGCTAACGCACCTAACACAACAGTAATGGTGGTTAAATCAATTCCAACAACTTTTAAGATAATAAACGCACCGATAATAACAATGGCATATTGCGTAAATACAGATAACGAATTACGAATCCCCTTATCTTTATGTTTTGCAAAAAGGAATCGAAATGAAAACTCCCGGCTCCATTTTGCCGCCCATCGAATAACAATGAGCAACACAATAAATTGTATGATATTAATAACCGTGATTTCTGTATTCCCAAGTTCAAAAATCGTATGGGTTCGAGCAGAAATTAATTTCTCCATCACAACAGGGTTTTGATCAAAACCATATAAAATAAATAATAACCACAATGACATAATAAACAGCGCAATATTAATAACTGTATGCGTAGGCTTCAGGATGGATTCCGTCCAAACCCAACCGCTTTTTAAGCGCCGAACGGAAATCTTAGCGAAGCCTTCCATAATATCGCCAATAATTCCTTTAGCAAGCAACCATGCCGTAAGCACCATTAAAAATAATGCTTCAACAATCCACATCTTCCAGGCTAATGCAACATATCCAACTAGACCAATGATCGCATTTGAAAAAATAATTAACGGAATTAGAAAACCAAGCCAATAGACAACTTTACTTACATAAGGCTTTATCCTATCTTCCTTCACAAAAATACTAGGTAAAACACGCCAATTTTTTAACAAAGGTATTGAAACAGCTAATAGCACTAGCATAAACATGCGATCAAATGACGCGACAGTATCTGAAGGTATTGGCAACTGATGCGCAAGCACGGTGAATGCAATAATGATACTACCTAATCCCAACGTCCATCGAAGACCGTTATATAATTTTACATCTTCGCCTGATAAATCCCAAATATTCTCAAAAAGATACATTCGCGCCAACCCAATTGCAATTTTATACAAAAACCAAACAGCACCCAACGACAGTGGAATAATCAAAAGATTAGATGAGACATTCAATAAGATCAGCAATATCATGAGCGAACCAAAGACGGTAATTCCCATGATATTGCGGTAAATCAGTTGCGCAAACATAACCAATGTATTTGCAGAAAAGCTTAGACCTTCTTCTCGCGCACCTTGCAAAAATTGATTCAAAATACGCCCAATCCAAATCCAAAACATTGACCACGCCATTATAAAACCAAATGTCAATCCCCAACGTGATGATGTTGCATATGATAAATTTTCAACCAATTGATTGTAAGTAGCTCGCACCGATTGATAAGCAACTTGTGGTAATACCCATAAATCTTTTCCGAATATTTCCCACTCTTGCAATGTGATAGGAATTTTTTGCCTTGTTTTCCATGTTTGCGCAACACCCGATAATAATTCATTTTGCAAATTAGCAATAACGGTCATTAACTCATTTATCTGTTGATTTAAGTCTTCGTAGCTTGATTTTAAATCCTCAAGTATATTTGTCATTCGTCTCGAATCTTCTCGAGTATAAACATAAGAGGCACCTGGCTCTTCTAGAATATCAATCTGACGTTGTAACAAAATAAGTTTATTCCCGATAGCAATATCATTAGCCACCAACTCATCCCTCAATTTTGTCAAATACTCTTTAAATTCAATATAACTTTGAGCGCTTTCTTCTGATATGTCCTGACTTTGATAAGCTTCAACCAATGTATCAATGCGAGATAAATTTAACTGGATTTTTAAAACCTGAACCTTTTCTTCCGCTTCTAATATTTCATCTTGTAATTTACGTTGCTTGGGAGTTGCAGGTGATTCAATAGGACGTGTTTCATCCAACTCCATCCTTAATTCCTTTAACTTTTCCTCCCATTGCTGCTGTTGCTTAATAACATCGCTTTCTGTTTTTTGTTGCATTGCCAACAAGCTTTCTACTTGTTTGACACGCGCTTTATCAGTCATACTTTTTAAGTATTGTTGTTCCAAATACAAGATATCATTAGCAACAATTAACCATTGTTTTAGCACATTGATTCGTTCAGATTCGATTTCCAACTTTTTCCGTTCTACATTCAAATGGTTTTCAATAAGAGGGATTGTTTCATCGCCTTGATGTCCATGAGCACTGATTAATTGTTTTTCATATTGCTCAATGTCACTTTGAATTTCTCGATAATCTTTTTGTGCGCTCGATAACGTCAAGCTAATTTTTTCAATTTGTACTTCGGCCAAACTTACATTGAACGCAGCTTGTTCGATATCTTCTGTTTCTAACTGTTTTACTTCCACGCTAGAGGCTTGATTTTGCAGGTTCTTTAAATAGTTTTCACTTAAATTAAGCTGTTCAATTTCATCTTGTAGTTTTTGTTCTAGCGTATTGTTTTCTGTAACATCAATTTGCTCGGTGATCAGGGTTGTATTAGGCTGGGTAATTGCTTGACCAAAATGCAATGCTGCCCAAAATCCAAGCAATAAAACGACAAAAATTTGGCGCTTTATAAGTTTCATTCTTCACCAATTATTAGATACATAACTTATTATAGATTACTATTCCCAATTGTTAGATGGTATTATACTCATTACAACCTTATCGAGCTATTAATCAGAATACGAATGAACAAATGACCCCTAATTCAGATAAAAAACTGTCAATAAAACAGCGTTTCCGCGGGTACTTACCCATCGTGGTGGATGTAGAAACAGCAGGCTTTAGGCCCGATAAAGATGCTTTGTTGGAACTGGCCGCCATCCGCGTGGATTATGACGAACAAGGGCAACTTTCGCCCCAGCAAATTTGGCATTATCACCTGGAACCTTTTCCAGGATCTCACCTCGATCCTAAGGCATTAGAATTCACAGGTATTCAACCTCACCATCCATTTCGATTCGCCAAAAAAGAAGACGAAGCTTTCCATGCTTTGTTTAATGAGCTTGATAAGCTGCTTAAAGAGGAAGATTGTCAACGTGCTATTTTAGTCGGTCATAATGCTGCATTCGATTTAAGTTTTATATTAGCCGCTGCGAAGCGATGTGGATTTAAACGTACGCCCTTTCATGCGTTCTCAACACTAGATACTGTCTCACTCGCTGCATTAGCCTATGGACAAACCGTACTGGCTAAAGCCTGCAGAGCCGCTAGTATTCCATTCGACCCTGAACAAGCACATAACGCTTTATATGATGCTGAAAAAACAGCAGCATTGTTTTGTACGATTGTGAATGCGTGGGATAAGGGGCCGCGCTAACGGGCTCCCGCCGCCTCTGTTTTTCCTCGCTACTCGCTAACGCTCATATACGCTCGTCAAAAAGTGTCGGCTCCGCCTTTACGCGCGGCATTATGTGCTTCTACAACAGAACCGGCGCCAAAATGGCAATACCAAATTGTACGCAACGCCGGCAGGCGAGAAACATCTAAATTAGAAGAACACCGCCAATTCGCCTTGCACTAGGTTATCCGTATCACCCGTACCTGTTTCGCCATTGCTAGTACTGAGGTTGGAGTTGTAATCGTTCTTTTGCAAGTACTCAAGTGCAATAGCTGTGTTGCGGAACGGTCTGATTTCGAACAGAGCACCGTACATATCTTCCGGTAATTCAAACGCCAATGTATCTTGCATCGTTTGATAGGTTACCGCAAATGTACTTGGCACTCCCCAAATATCAAATTTATAACCCGCTTCGCTTGAAAAAGCGGTTGGACGAATATTATCAGCCGAACCACCTGCTTTCGTTTGCGTGAAATCATCGCTCGAGAAATCACGAATGGCCGCCATGTATTCAGCCATGATGTAAAATCCAGCTTTTTGCAATTTAGCGCGCACATCAGCACCGGGCACATAGTGAGTCATTGTACCGCTGGGTAAATCCTCGACATAACCCGAGATACCTAATGAACTTGCCATGTTGTTCACAATGCTCGCACCTAAAGTCAACGCCATGTCGTTCATGGGTCCTAAACTTTCTTTACGCACTTGGAAATTAGCGCCCACTTGATTCAGTTTAAAATCATCCGATGTTTGTGCATCGCCATCAATAATAAACGCTGACGCATTAATATCCCATTGATCCGGGATAATTTTGTCATAACCCACCGCAAAGGCTGGTGCACGAATACGACCTAAGTCACGGGGTAATGTGTTGGTGATAAATTCTGTGGTGAAATCACCAAACGCAGGATAGAAATAACCACCGGTAATGTACGCAGGGAATTCATCCAAATTACCGAATGTCGTGAAACCTTGATCTAAAACGACGTTGCCTGCATCAGCACCAAATCCATAACCTTCGATTTGGAAATACGTTAGCCAAGAATCATTGACAAAACCTGTGAAGTCAATGCCCATTTCACCTTCGATGAATTCATCGTGTTGTGAACTGTCTGTTGCTAACGCATCGCTATGCGTTCCGGCACGTGCAAAAACATAACCGCTTATTAATAAGCTGGGCGATTTCGAAAAATCATACCCATGTTCATTTAGGAAACGTCTTTGATGCAATAAGTTTAGATCTTTATTGAGACCAAATTCATGGAGATACAACTCTTCATTGTACACACCTGATGCCAAACCGAAGTAACGATTGGCTGCTTCGGGATCTCCCTCATCACGTGACTCTTCTATGGAAGTTTTTTCAAGTGCTGCAACACGTTTTTGCAATGCTTGAATCTCTGCTTGTTGCTGCGCTTCTGTTTGTGATGATGTTTGAGTTTGTGTTGCTTGCGCTTGTTGATCTTCCGCTAATGCTACGATTGGCGCGCATGCGACCGCTGCAGCCATAGACAAAGTCCACAGTTTCTTCATGTGTGATCTCCCATTGTTTAGAGGCTTCGCGCAGATTAAATCTGCGCTCGCCATTAAGGGGGAGAACTACGTTACTCCCCCTTAATAAACCCCCATTGTTAAGACCAACAAACATTGGTCTCTAATAAATAAAAATAAAATTCACCAGATTGAGATCTAGTTCACCCTAGGGTTGCATGTTACAGACTTTCTGCGTGCTTGGCAAGATACTCTTTCACACCTTCAGGAGATGCTTTCATACCTTTCTGGCCTTTTTGCCAACCCGCAGGACATACTTCGCCGTGCTCTTCAACAAATTGCAAGGCATCAAACAAACGAATAATGCCATCAATATCGCGACCTAATGGTAGATCATTGACGATTTGTGAACGAATTTTCTTGTTGCGATCGATAATGAAAGCACCACGAAACGCAACGCCCGCTTCTGGATGTTCAACATCATACGCTTTTGCAATACTGTGAGTAATATCCGCGGCTAATGTGTAATTTACTTTACCGATACCGCCTTGTTCAATCGGTGTGTTAATCCACGCGTTGTGCGTAAAATGTGAATCCACAGAAAGCGCTACGACTTCAATGTTGCGCGATTGGAATTCACCCATACGTTTATTCAACGCAATTAACTCTGAAGGACATACAAAAGTAAAATCCAATGGGTAGAAAAATAACAATGCATACTTGCCTTCAATGGCTTGATGAAAATTAAATTTGTCTACAATTTTGCCATCAGCTTTTACGGCAGGTACCGTAAATCAGGGGCTTGCCTTCCAACTAATACGCTCATAATTCACCTCCGAGGCCCATTATACCAAGATTACGCCTATTAGGCCATTTAAAAGGCTATAAACTATTAATGCTTTTGGGTTCAGGAAGGTTTCCTGGGGTTTGAGGTCTTGAGAGATTGATATTCCTGGCGCAAATAGGCCTGATCATTTTCAAGATAATTACGTATTTTTATAGTATCTTCTACATCAAGATTCTTTAGGCCTGGACCTGATAAAGCTTCTTTGATGATGCTTAAAGCCGCTGGATATAAACCCTTATATTTCGTGTCGGTGAGATCTACCACAGCTTCTTGGAATTTTCTAAAAGCTCGTTTATATAATGCAACATATTCTGAACTGGACGGTTTAATTTCTTCGAGTGTGCGTTTGTCTTGGCGTATGACATTATTAAAATAATTAAAATTAAAAGAAATTCTTACATAGTCCTCTGAAAACATATCATCGCTCGTAGGAAGTTCTTTGGCAGCATCTTTGCGAAAAATCGGTTCATAAGTATTGAGTAACGTATTCATCATTTTATAAGTGTGCGGGATAAGTTCTTCCGTTGCAATA
Organism: uncultured Gammaproteobacteria bacterium; assembly: GCA_964443025.1. Taxonomy (GTDB): domain Bacteria; phylum Pseudomonadota; class Gammaproteobacteria; order JABCZS01; family JABCZS01; genus JAJFKJ01. Next base: position 19,863 of record CAYUEL010000016.1, read on the forward strand.
TCTTCCTGAAATAATCCAAATCCAGCCATGCTGGCTATATATTCTTCCAGAAATAAATCATCAGGTTTGCCAGCGTATTTTTTTCTGTATTCCTTCAATGCATAAACTAAAAGGCGCAGTATATGTACGTCTTTGGGAAAATCAACATGTGGATACGTTTCTTTTAAGTATTTTTGAAGCGGCGCATATCTTTCTGGAGCAAGCTTATTAAACGCATCACGCAATTTACTATCAAAGGAACCGTTTCGTTTATATTCTTGATAAGCTTTCTCGATACGAATAGCAAAACTCTTAAGCTCGCGACGTACATTGTTGCGCTCCTCAGGAGTACCATAAAAAGGACGCTCATAATTCTCTTCACTGGCAGAAATTCGAGCAAACAATGCATGACAACATTCATGAAAAAGCACCCATGGTGCATCACCACTATTAAGAGCCGTGGGAAAAGCCATAATGCTTTTCAGATAGGTTGCATGGATCATTGGAGCCTCCGAGTTATAAGGCACCTCGGTGGCATTGCTGTAATCGCCCATATAAATTTTAAATCCTTTAGAAAAAAGAACTGCATCAGCAAGCCGTTTCTCAAATGGAGTAGCCATACTTTCTAATGTATCCCATACTTTTTGCAGAATTGCACAATCATCATCAACAAGTTGATTACCACCTGCAACAGCCTGTAATCGAGCTGCTGTTCGTTTATTGTGTTGAGCAGCCGAATAAGCAGTCGCCATCACTAACTTCTGCCCGTCCGTTATAGGATCTTGATAAACAATGCTGTTACAAGACTTTCCAGAGGATGAGGTTATCGTAGCGCCAAATACCGGTGCTGAAGAAAAATAAAAAAGGTTAAGAATGAATTTAAAAATGCTCACAGCCCATTCTACCAAAAGTTGGAGTGTAATCCAACTTTTTGTTAAAAGGCTGTCAACCTATGTTCATCGGCTTGAGGATTATACGCAGGGGATGCGTTAAACCCAAGAAGAGGTGCGCTGATAGCAGGTTGATAAGAATTAAATACGGGGTGACACGTTGGCCCCATGTTGGGGATGGGTTCAAGCGCAGGAGGCGCAGAAGGAACAATTGTCATCACAGGTTGATAAACGAACCCTTCTGTTTCAACAGATTTGTTCTGAATATGGTGGCCTAAGTCTACAAAACTACTCGCCACTTGTTCACGCCATAATTCCGATTCCGCTTTACTAATAGGGGTGGCAATAGCCTCAACGCCTGGCGATACGTATAGGGGCTTTTTATGAAGCGCCAGGCGGTTGGGCCGTTCGGGGTTAAACATCGCCACCAAACTGTAGGCTTGACCGTTATTATCGGTAAGCCGCAATTCATTGAAGGGTTGATGCCCGTTGTTAATGTAATCGGCCAGCTCTTCCATGCCATCAAAACCCAGATTACATAGTTGAATTAAATCGATTGGACGTTTGGTTTGTTCATCCCATTGATCTTTTTTCAAGACCACAGAAGCTTGTTCAGTATTGAGATAAGGAGGAGGAGGCAAATAGTCTGCATTAAAAGCATCTGCCTGTTCAGATGGATGATTGCTAACAGGTGGCGCAGAAGGAGCAAGCATTTGTTGCAAAATAGGCAACGGGGGTTGCTGGGTATGTACATCCGTTTCATTGCTTGAAAAATCTTCCTGGTTTTGCCACCAGGGAGCAAGATCAAGATGACTCTGTTCTTGTATGTTAGACATATACAACCTGCCTATCTACTTCTACTAATACTTCTACTACTTGTGCTTTAACCTACATCCTAATTATAGGCCCGTGTTATCTGGCTTGCATTTTGGGTGAATTGAGCCTGGCTTACAAAATAACTCTTTGTTTTATAAAGGATATATTTTTTACCCATGGTTTATTTATAGCTCAGATTCAATAAAATAAGGGTAATAACACCCTGTAAGCTAAATAGGCCATGGCTTTCAGCCAGGGATGGCAAGATCGTCAGAAAAATGGCGGATTTCTCAAATATAGAAGACTTGAACAAGGTAATTGACAATCATTCTCATTTGAGAGACAATGATTTTACTATGTATATTTGCATCTGCAACCAAGTCACCGAACGGGATATCCAACATGCGGCCGCTGAAGGCTGTTGTTCCATGCGTGCGCTTAAAGAGAAAACAGGACTTGGAACCCAATGTGGCACCTGCTGCAAACAAGGGGCCGACGTTCTTAAAGCTTGTGTCGCTGAAATGAACGCGTTTAGTGATGCCGAACCTGCCTAATTTTCCCTCTAGTTGACAACGACACCCATACAACCCTAGAATCAGTGCAAGTTTGCAAGGAGATTCTTCATGAAGGGTGATAAAAAAGTTATTCAGCATTTAAACAAAGTGCTTGGCAATGAGCTGATTGCCATCAACCAATATTTTTTACATGCACGTATGCTGGATGATTGGGGTTTGAAAAAATTAGGCAAGCATGAATTTGAAGAATCGATCGATGAAATGA
>CAYUEL010000017.1:0-21870 GCA_964443025.1 uncultured Gammaproteobacteria bacterium
GTTGGGGCATTGTTCATGTCTTCATTTGTGTTTTCTTCCCCTTCTCTAGATCTCCCCCATACAATGTTTTTCAAGGATGAACCTGCTCCCATATCTAAAAAAAAGGCAACAACTGAGCCAAGAAGTGCACAGGCACCAGCTGGAGATTGAATTCCTCCTTCTTCACAAAAACAAGCGTATATTCCGAGCCATATTGAGGCACCCCTCAGGATAGTTCCTGCTTTTATCAAACGATTACCGGTGGTACTGAGTGTCTGGCTGCTTAGGTATAACATGCTTAAAGTTCTGTCAAATGATTGATAAAGTATAATAACATTAAAATCCAGCCGCCGTAAATGCTATAGTGAAAGAACATCTTTAAGGCGGGCTTCTTTTTGCTCGTTCTTTTTATTGGCCTAACGAAAATTACCATTTATTTTTTTATAGGCCTGAGAGGTAGCAAAGGCTCCTATCCCTACACCTACGGCTGCCACAACAGCAACCGATGCCCAAGACCAAGAGGTTAGAAAATTAGTTGATGAACCACTTTTAACCTGGGGGCTTGAAAGAGCGTTTTTAAAAAGATCATCATTATCAACCAAACTCATCAACAATGAGTAGTTACAAGAACCTACTGATATTGAGCGAAATGTATCCGAATTTTCTAATATTGTTTCTTGGGAATCAGGAAAAAGAACACGCAGCGCATCATGGGCTGATGAAACATTGCATTTATGCACAGGCAGCCCGTGACGAACCAGTAGTTGCAAATTTCCATGCTCATCATTTTGTAATAGAGCCACTTTGCGATGCTGATTGTGAACGGCTGTAAACTCCAAGTTTTCCAGGTTATATTTGCAAAGCACGGACCAAGTTTTAATGTCAGCGTCGTTGGCGATAACTATCCCCTTTGTACTGAATGAATGGCATGCAATTTAACTCAGATCTACAATTGTGTCAATTGTAATGCTAACTGTTTCATGCACCCCACCTCCTAACTAGGTTATAATTGTACTGCCAATATTATGTGACAGCTACGGAGATTAGCATATGACTACTACCTCTCATCAGCATTTTATGCAAGCAGCTATTGAAGAGGCACGCATTAGTCTTGCATCTGGCGGCATACCAATCGGATAGGTGCTGGTGTATCAAGGTAAAATTATTGGTCGCGGGCATAATCAACGAATTCAGAAAGGAAGTCCGATTTTACACGGCGAAATGGATGCACTCGAAAACGCCAAGCGACAAAAAGCTGCTGTTTACCAACAATCAATTTTATACACCACACTCTCCCCTTGCGCAATGTGCAGCGGAGCAATTTTACTTTACAAAATCCCGCATGTAGTCATTGGTGAAAACAAAACCTTCATGGGTGAAGAAGCTTTATTAAAATCACGCGGCGTGCAGCTTGACGTGATGCAAGAGAATACCTGTATTAAAATGATGAATCATTTTATTTCAAAAACCCCCACACTTTGGAATGAAGACATAGGAGTGGGTTGAACCTTAGCCGCTCTTTAATGTCAAAGTGCTATCGGATACATTAGAAGAATTTGGATTTGTTGTTGTTATCGTTGTCGTCGCTCCTAAAGGCCCACCGGATGGCAACAAAAGTTGAGATTCCTCGGAACCACTCGATGCATTTCTGTTAGATAGTATCATGTACAGGAAGCAACCAAACGTCACAAGCATTGCTGCAGCGGGAGCGATAACGAATAAGCCTCCTGATGAATCACCTTCCTCAGCGGCGCTAGTAGGGCTTGCACTAGGAAACGGTGTAGGTGTAGGCGTGGCATCTACCTTTTCTGCTTGTTGAGATAAAAGCAGGTTTAAGGAAAAAAGAGCTTGAATGGGATTTATAGAGTTTAAAGTTGTAGATTTTGGAAACGGCATAATCTTCCTCCTTTAATAAAAGGATTATACTCTATTTTTGTTAGGTAATCAATTATCAAATATGTATTTAAAAATAATTGTGACTGCGATAAATATTTTTGTCAAAGAAATTAATTTAAATCGCTGCTATCACTTTAGACATAACTTTAGCTGAAACAAAGTGTTGAGATTCAAGTTTGCTAATATAGGCTTGTGACACATTCATTCGTTGCGCTAATTCTTTTTGGGTTAAATTTGCATTTATTCTTGCTAAAGCCACAGGATTATTGACATAGTCATTAAGATTAAAAGATTCATAATCTTCGAGCAATTTATCAATTTCATGTTTTAAAATTTGATAGGTCTTTACAGGCAGTAAAACGTATTCTGCTTTTCCATCGACAGATTTAATCACTTGTAAATTCATTTATACACATCTCCTCTTGCGCCTATTTTTTCTATGGCAATAATTTTTACACGATAGGGTTATGTCCTAGCATCTGGATTTGCCCAGCAATTCGTACCCGCGTAGATCTAGATAAAGCCTGTAACTTCTTTTTAGCTTGGCGCCGAATTATTATTTCGTACATTTTAAATTTTCTTATTGTTATATTTTAGGTTATATTTAGTTATATTGCAAGTGGAAATTTTACTAATAATATCATGGGGTTAGTTTATTTGTCAAAGAAATCACTTAGAGCTTCAATTGCGACAAGGTTCCTGAATATCAACCGATCTCAAACGTGGTAATGCCATAAACACGAGATAAATCAATGAATGGAAATCCATTTCTGTACATGCGCATTACTTCAAAAACAGGCTTCATATTGAAGGTTTTGGCCAATCGTATTGAGTCAGTATTGGGTTCGGGAATATCCATATACACTGAAAAACTTGGAACGTTACTTAATAAAGATGTGAACAATTGCTCGGCAATTTCTGGATTATTAGCAAAAAGTGGTCCGATCTTGTACCCTTCTCGGCTACGTCTTATAACGCCATAACCTTGTAACATTTGATCCTTCATATAACCAATGGAAAATGAATCCGGTTGATTAACCCAATAGGTTAAGAACTTCTCGCGTGATGCTGGAAATAATGTTTCTTCATATTGCATAATTTCTTTGATAGAAATTTTTTTAAGATCAACGCAATGTTCAGAATTCACTTTATCAATCTTAGGCGCTATAAGTTGATAACGAATCGACAAATGAGCTTCACGGTAACCTAAATTAGCATATTTGTCAGTCATAGTCAGAACACCATCAAGACCGGTGATCCGATTTCCGCAATAGTTTAAACGTTCATGCGTTAATTGAATTCCATAACCCTGAGAACGAAATTCTGGTTTAACGATATACAATCCACAAAACGCAAAGTGTTTATCATAACAAACTGCTGCCCCAACAACGATAGGCTCGTTATTGAGTAGCCCAATAAAAAATCCGTTGGAATCTGCCTGATAAAAAGCCTGAGCATCATGCAACCCTGGATTCCATCCTTCTGCAGCAGCCCAATCAATTGCCAATTGAATTTCATCCGAACGCATTCGACGAATTTCAAATTTAGGTTGTTTCATGAGTCTCGCTCTCTATAGGCTCATATTATAGCTTATTTTGAGGTATAGCAAAATTGCTTACTGCCTGCTTAAATTTAATCCGGTTGACAACCATTTTCAATTATTGTTACGATGTTGATAAGCTTAATTACTCAATAAACAAGCTAAATGATGAGCCTTCGACTCAAAATTGCTCTCTATCTTAACTTCTTCATTATTGCGGTTTTGTTAAGCAGTATGGGCGTTGTGGTCATGGGGATGGTTAATGAATTTGGCATAAGCAAAACTGATGCCAGCATTCTTGAAATCTTCAAGGACGCCACCATTATTCTTTCTGCCTTTTTAGTTTCCTCATTTATTCCGCGACTCGGTTATAAAAAAACCCTGTTAATAGCGCCCATCGTGATGGGCATGAGCTGCGTTATTATGCCAACGTTAAATAGTTTTGGGGCTGCCAAAGTCATGTTTGCAATGACAGGCTTCAGCTTCATGCTAATCAAAGTTGTTTCGTATTCACTGATAGGTTTATATTCACCCAATGATAAACATTACAGAAGCTCAATGGGTACGCTGGAAGGATTTTTCAGCTTCAGCATGCTGATCGGCATCTCTTTATTTGGCATGTTCATTTTTTTGAAAGAATTAAGCCATGGAGGCATTTTCTCTTATGGATGGATCAATACTTATTGGTTACTCGCGGTTATCTGTCTGATTTCATTTGTGTTAGTTTCTAGCTGTTCAATTGATGAATCAAAAATTAAAAAGTATGCTCATCCACTGCGCGATATTCATGCCATGTGCTTGCTCCTTAAGAAACCCGCTGTTATTACCTTTGTTTTCTGTATATTTATATATGGCTTTCTTGAGCAAGCCGTTACAACCTGGCTCCCTAAATTATACAATGATGTCTTTACATTATCAGAAAGTGCGGCTGTTTTTTTAGCAGGTACTTGGCCTTTAAGTATTGCGTTGGGACGTTTTGCTGGGAGTTGGATAATGCATTACATTCATTGGCTAAAAGCGCTGGTTTTTGGGTTATTCATTGCTATTGCGCTTATGATAAGCGTTTCAATAATGGTTAAATTAAATCCTATAGGAGTTCCAATCACCCTTCCTTTTACAAACATCAACATCCCTCTTGCTGCATTTTTGTTGCCCATGCTTGGATTATTCATTGGGGCCGTTTATCCAACCATTTCGGCATCTATATTAAGCTCTTTGAAAAAATCTAAGCACAGTTCCATGACGGGTTGGACTATTATTTTTTCTTCACTGGGAGGAGCCACTGGATCACGAGTCATGGCGATCTTTTATCAAAATTTTTCAGGAGTGGACGCTATTAGCATGTTGGTATATCCAATTGTTTTTTTATTGATAGCTTTGTTAATTTTTGCTTATTTTAAAAAATAGCCTTTCCAAGGCGTGTTAGTTTTGAATCTAAATTTTGCTTACTTTCATCTTCAGTTTGTTCCGGATTATGTCGACTCCAGACCGACTGATATTTATATGAAAATTTACCGTTCTCTTTAATATTACATGCTTCAATATTGCGTGTAATTTCATCAACAGAGTTTTTAAAGGCATCAATCTTTGATGAAAGTTTATCTTGAATATTGTTGTTCAATCGGATAACGGATATTCCTTCTTGCCTTAAATCTTCGTCACGTGCATTTTTAATGAGGGTTTCGCATTTTGATTCATTGCCATCAGATTGATCCATCTCAATATTAATATTAATTTTTTGATTTTTATAAGAAACCTCAAGGCAAAATAATAACTCGAATTCTGCGACATAAACATTGGAATTAAGCAGTAGATTAACATCTTTATATTTATCACTTAATATTTTAAGTGTATCGTTTAATTTTTCTTGAATACCCACTTCTAAATTTGTTAAAGGTTTTTGTTCATTATTTGTATCTTTAAGAAATGTATTTAATTTTAAACCAACATCTGCATATTTTCGTAAATATATAATCCCAAGCCTTAATTCAGAAAGGTTCTCATCGCTAAAATTTTTGCAATTTTCAATACACTTTTCAAGATAATGGCATAATGTTTCCGACCTGGCTCTGATCATATGAATTGTTTTGCTATCAAATACATTTATATTATTTAAATGAAAAATCCTAATTAAGTTAATATAGTATGGGATATTATTAATATTATTTTCTAATTTTGATAAATCAATCTCAACATCACCCACCCTCTTGTCCTCTTGTTTTTTCAATAATGATAATATTTTAAGTATATCGTTACCAAGGTTTGTGGGTAGGGATTGTTTTTTGTGGATAATTAATGCAAAATTTTCCAAGACAGAAGTAAACTCATCTTTATCAGCATGTTCCTCGAGCGTTGCATTTAAAATAAAGATAACATCTTGTATAATATCGTCAGATGGGTCAATGTCTTCCAAGACACTTTCAATATGATCTTTATAGAAAAACAAAATATTCTCAGCAATAGCCATGACAATCTTAGGGTTTTTAGAATTGGCTAATTCATTTTTTCTAATAATTCTTACGGCATTAATAAACAACAATGGATATTTCTCAAAACCTATTGCGCAGGCTTTGATATATTTTTCAGCATTCATAACCGTTGCGAAAGAAAAAATTTTTTCAAAAATCCTATTGGCTAATGCTTGCTGTTCTTCGTCAGGGGCACTTTCAAGCAGATTTTGCATTGATGCCGAAAGCTCTTTAGAAGTTGCTCTAAGTAATGAGTCAAAATGGGGATGCGCGAAAGACTGCAAATCGCAATTCAGTGCAACATTTACTGCTTCCAAACCCATTACCATTTCCTATATAAGTTGAGTAAGTTATACTACTATAGAAAAAATTGTAGGTCAACATAAAAAATAGATAGGGTGTTCAATCTGAACTATAGTAGTTATACTGTCATAACGTATTGTAAAATTTAGATAAGGTTATATGTGAATACTTCTGGCTCACCATCAATGAAACGTCTCTTCTCGCCGGTCCCATGGGAAAAGCTTATTTTATGGGGTTTATTTTTACTCAGTTTATGGATATTCCGCAGTTTCTTAGTGGTTATTTTTGTAACATTTATTCTAAGTTACATTACCTATTACATTATTAAATACATCTTACGCTACGCCCCATCCTATTTAAAAAATCGTAAGTGGTTTCGGCCGGCCAGTGTGGTAGGTATTTTCACCATTCTTCTTTTATTGCTTTATACTTCCAGTTTGCTTATTTTTCCTGCCATGCTACGTCAAGGCGATGAATTAATTACAACCATCACACAAGTTAATCCTAAACAAAAAATAAATGAAATAGCGGTTAATTTCTTTGGGGAAAAATGGCTTTACAATTATAAAGATCAAACGGCTGAATATAATAATAGGCTTCAGGCTTATGCCCGCTCAACAGGTACATTACAAGAAGATGAAAATATTCCTACCAGCACCCAAGAAGCTTTTGATGATATGTTGGTAAAAGAAAAGGGTGAGGCTCAATGGCAAGAAATTACTTCTTCGCCTCATTATAAAAAAGCCATTGAGAATGTTCAAAAACTTTCTAGTGCACATTTAGGTGATCTTACCTTCATTATTGCGGCATCTATAAAAAACACAGCTTATTTTTTCATTCAATTTTTCATTTCTCTTATTTTCAGTTTTATTATTGTTCTTGATATTCCACGCCTTTATGCGCAATTTCAATCATTACGCAATACTCGACTTCGACAATTTTATGATGCTATCACTCCCGGGTTGCATACCTTTAGCGATGCTTTAGGAACGGCTTTTGCCGCACAAGCGGTTATCGCCGTTTGCAATACTGTTTTAACTTATTTGGGTATGATATTTCTGGATATTCCCCTGGCAGAACTTATGTCGCTATTTGTCTTTTTCTGCAGCTTTATTCCAGTGTTGGGTGTTTTTATTTCAAGCGTGCCCATTTCTTTGGTGGCATTACAAACGGATGGTTTTTCGCTGATGTTAGAATCCATTATGATGATTACTATTATTCATATTCTTGAAGCGTATTTACTCAATCCAAAAATTACAGGTAATTTCTTTAAGATCCACCCTCTTCTAGTGCTTGCCATATTATTCGTTGGCTCTCATTTTTTTGGAATCTGGGGGTTGTTATTAGGCGTTCCTGTCTGCGTTTACGTTTTTCGCCATGGAATATTAGGGTTACCTTTTCCAAAAATTTTAAAATAATAATGATGTACCAAAGGTTAATGTGCTTTCAGATCCGGATCCACCGTCATCAATCTGGATATCTTTAAATGCGCCGTAATATTTTTCGTATTCAAAATCGGCAAATACACTTAGTCGCGGCATAAATTGATAATAAGGTCTAATGATATAACGCATTTGATTTAACCCACTTCCTATTGCGGCAGAATCAACTGTTTTAGAGGCTAAAATACTGCGTATCCCCAAACGAATAAAAAAGTGGTTGGTGATTTGTGTATCACGGGCTAATTCAACATCTAATTTAGCGCTTCCACCGTAGAAATAGCTACGTACATCGGTATCAATAAAATAAGGCATTGACCCCTCAATCGCAACGCCGGGTTGCCAATAAGGTGCATCTGCCGGACGATAAAAGTAATTTGCCCCTGCTTTCACAGCCCAAAACTCGCTGATCAATCGCCAATAAAATATATCCATGTCTGCATTTTCAACAACCCCTTCATTCATTTCTGCATCATTGATAAATAATTCTAATTTATTGTAATCCGAACCGTATAATCCTTTCATGGTTAATTTTTGAACTTCTGTCACAGGATTGATTCCAATATCTGCAAAAGTTGCGAACCATAAACCAGCTTCATGCGGCATAGGATGTTCGACAAGCTTTGTGTCGATTGGCATCACTTCATCCACCCTAACAATGGGACGATTATGATATTCCGTTTTTTCAATAGTATTTTCAGGTTCGATTTTATTTTCTGATAGAGACAATAATGTCGAATATTGAATTTCTCGCGACATACCTGCGACCATGTGATAAAGCAAATGGCAATGAAAAATCCATTGTCCACTGGCATCCGTATCAACATCCGCTACTATGGTTGCACCTGGCGCAACATCGATAGTATGTAGTAAAGGATCATACGAACCCTCGCCTTTTCTTAAAATAAACCAATGACCGTGAATATGCATGGGATGATGCATCATGGATGTGTTTGTAAAAGTAAATCGATAACGTTTTCCAGGTTCTAATACTATGGGGTCTGCATCATGCTCAGGAACACCGTTAATAAACCATATATAACGTTCCATATAACCAGATAATTCCATGTTGATAACGTCATCGACAGGTTTGTCAGGATCATTGGTTTTCACGCTCGCTTTCAGGTTATTATATTTTGTATCTGTTGGCATATTCATACTCATATTCATGTGCATTGCATGTGACATGGAGTTGTGCGTCACTGGTAATGGTTCTGGAAAAGGTTTTACGTCAAGGTAATTTACCGTTTGATTAGATGATGTCACCAATGCTCCATATGCGGCACCCAATGTATCACGTGATTCTGCATAAATAATATAGGGTTTATCTTCCTGAATGGAAACCAATACATCAAATGTTTCCCCTGGCGCAACGGTAAAATCATCCACTGAATAAGGTTTAACATCATTGCCATTCACATGCACCATTTGCATAGCCGTACCAGGAATTTTCACACGAAAAATAGTACTGCCACCTGCTCCGATAAAACGCAAGCGAACTGTGTCGCCTACATTCACAGGTGCCGTCCAGGGTGTTGCGTTAGGTTGGCCATTCAATAAAAAAGCATCGTAAGCAACATCGCTGAAATCATAAATGCTCATGCGCATTTGTTGCATCATTTTGTAATCATTCACTAACTGTTTGCGTTCTGAATCCGATCCTTGGCGATAATCTTGAATAAATTTCATCAGTGATGGTTGCAATGGAAAATCCGTAGAATAATAATCCCCTTCTTTTTTTAAATTATCTAAAATTTGATCGGGATAAGTATTGCTCCAATCCGATAAAACAATCACGTGATCTTTTGTGTATTCATAAGGTTCTGGTTCCAAGGGATCAATAATAAAAGCGCCGTATAATCCTTGTTGTTCTTGTAACCCTGCATGAGCATGGTACCAATAGGTTCCCGATTGTTCCAATGTGAATTCATAACGAAACGTGCCACCCGGTGGAATACCTTGTTGGCTTACACCCAATACGCCATCCATTTGCCAAGGAACAAGAATTCCATGCCAATGAACTGATGTTTCTTCATCCAATTGATTGTGCACATTGATCACCACATGCTCGCCTTCTTTAAAATGCAACGTAGGCGCAGGAACTTGCTGATTGGCTGTTATCGCTTGTTTTTCTTTGCCTGCAAAATTAACTGTTTTATAGGCTATTTCTAAATCAACAGTCTGTGTTTTTGAAATAGCTTGAAAGTTTATTAAAATGCCCAATACAATCATGTATAAATATTTTTTCATAAACATCCTTGTTTAATATTAGAGAGCCCTATAAAACACCCATTTGTCATCGCCATCCTTGTAGAAATCTTTAAATACTGAGTGAAGGATAAATCCTGTCTTCTTATAAAATCGATGAGCGGATTCGTATTGAGGCAGACTTGATGTTTCAGCATATAAATGTGCGCCACCTTGGCGCACAATACTTTGCCCTGTTTCATTCAACAATGTTTTAGCTAATCCTTGGTGTTGAAATTTTGGATCAACGGCAATCCAATACAAATCATATGATTTTTCGGTTAAAGGAATAATGCCATAACAAGTATAACCCGCCAGTTGGTCATCATCGGTTCGCATAAAAACAAATTGGTAATCATCTTTATTTTTTAATGCATCATCTACTAATTCACCTGCTGTTTTAATTTCATCCCCTGAGAAAACACCGGCCTTTTTAACCAGCCTTTCAACATCATTAACATCTGATAACCTAGGTTTAAAATCAAGTTGCATGATTTTTCTCCGCGCTAATTAAAATATGATGAATCACTTTTTCTGGAGTAATCTTCTCTTGCATTGCCGTTGCCATAAATCCTGCGTCAGACGTTAAGCAAGGATTTGCATTGATATCAATAATCCAAGGTTTTCCAGAATGATCGATGCGATAATCAATACGCGCATAACCGGTTAATGAAATAGCATTCCAACAAGCATAAGAAATATTTTTCAATGAATGCAATAATTCAGCATCTTTTTTTTCAGTTAAGAACTTTCGCAATGTTTTTACTTTCAATGTATCTTCATCTTCCCATTTCTGCGCATAGTCTACTATTTTTTTCTGGCCTTCTTGATATCCATCAAATTCAATTTCGTAGATAGGAAATAAATGAATTTTTCCATCTATTTCCAGCAGAGTTACATTCACTTCGCGCCCTTCAATATATTGTTCTGCAAACCAATGACCGCCGTATTGTTCTTTTTTTTCATTGATGCATTGCGCCAAATCATTTTTATTATTGTGAATAGAAGCTTCATCCAATCCCAATGAAGCATGTTCCGTTCGCGATTTAACAATATAATCGTGTTTAATGGATAATTTTTTTTCGATATCATCGAACATTAAATAATCAGGTGTTGCAAGATTGTTCCAACTTAATAAACGCTTCATCATTAATTTATCACTAGACCAAATCAATGCAGGAGTTTTACATCCTGTATAAATAACATTAAGATAATCCAATAAATTACTGAATTGATACATGATTGCATCGGTTCCATTGATATTTTCAACCAAATTAAAAATAATATCGGGCTTTAATGCATCAACACTTTGCAAAAATGAACGCATATCCAAATAAGGTTCTGAGCCCAAAAAATGATATCCCGGTAGTTTCTCGATCCATTCGCCAATCTCTTGGCTGGCTTGTAATGTGTCCGCTTCATCGGGGCGCGTAATATCACCGCTGTGAACCAACAAGACATTTTTCATCAAATTAGGCATATTTTGTGTTAATCTCTTGTACTATGTTAAGTTACCGTCACAGTTATCATGCAGGGTGTCACGCTGATGTGTTTAAGCACATCGGGCTCGTGTTATTATTACAGGCCCTCAAACGCAAGTCCACGCCTTTGTTATATTTAGACACCCATGCAGGCCGAGGCATGTATTCCCTTACAACACAGGAAGCGGAGAAGGTCTCCGAATACAAAGAAGGTATTTTACCGCTTTGGGAATGCGCGAATCCGCCTGAAGCTGCCCTTCCCTACTTAGCCCTATTGCGCGAGCTTAACCCCAAAGGCAAACTGACACGTTATCCAGGGTCGCCTTGGTTTGCTGAGCAATTATTAAGCCCAAGGGACGATCGGATTATTTTAAATGAACTTCATCCCAGAGACTTTGAGAAGCTATCCCAGCATTTTGACCATCATGAGCGCACTACGGTGAATCGTACGGATGGCTTAGCACAAATCAAAGCTCATTTACCGCCCATTGAACGTCGCGCCTTGGTTTTTGTGGATCCTTCTTATGAGATTAAGACCGATTACAAAAACGTCCCTAAAGCCGTTTGGGAAGGTTATACACGGTTTGCCATAGGGGTGTTTTGTATCTGGTATCCGATATTAAGCAGTGGCGCCGAAAAAGTGTTATTAGAAGCATTTAAAGAATGGCCAGAACATAAACATTGCCATGTCACATTTAAACCGAAACGCGGTGTTCGCGAAGGAATGTACGGGTCGGGATTGTATATTATTAATCCACCGTTTGAAGTGGAAGAGCAACTATTGAAAGTGTCTAGCCACCTAATGAAGGTGCTGAAGTAGTTGCGGTTGCAAGCCGTGTGCCTTTAAAAGCAACCTTTTCTATTTCAGATAATTTTTTTCCTGAGTTTTCTGATTCTTTAATAACACGATCTGCAATAGCTACAGCTTCATCAAACGCTTCGTTATCATCGATACCACAATTATTGTCATAAATTTGTTGCAGATAACTGGCAATAATGGCGTCACGTAATACAGCGGGATTAACAGCTGTTTGAGTTTCAATTGCTTCAAAGTGGTTATCATTGACTGGATTAAAATAGATATCCACAGAATCGGGTTTACTTTCAGGAAGTAATTCTTCAGGAAGTGTAAACAAGTTTTTTAATTCTTCAACAGGTTCAACCAAAATAAACCCTGCTGATTTGTCCTTTTTTCCTTGAAGATCTGTATGTATAACAATAGTGGTATTTGATGCAGTGGCTAAAAGCTGAGCATCCGCATTGTTTAAAAAGCGACCGCCTTTTAAACCATTTACATATTGATTAAGTCTAGCTTGATTTACCTGAGTAAGATCAAGATTGTCTTCAATAAGCCCTTCAATATTCATACCTACCGCAAGAATGCGGCGTAATGATTCTGGAGAAGCATTCAATGCAGCTTCATCCAAATTTTCTAAGAAGTTAATTAATTCGTTACGAATTTCTCTGGCATGTGGGTAAGAAACCCCATTCGAGCCGGGTTGTTTTACACCAAAAGTTGAATGTATCAAGCAGTTATTGCCTGAAGCAGAGGTTGAAATTGAAACTCGTTTAGCTTCGGCATCCGCGTTAAAAAGTCTGTTCCACACGTCAAGCAAATAGCTACGCTCTTCTTCAGAAGTATGAGATGCTTTGGAATGTAAAATAGGTTTAGTCATGTTTGTATTGTACCATAGATAGACTAAGCATGTCAACAAGCATGCATAGTCTAACCCTTTGATTTCCTTGATTTTACAAAGTTAGTAAGTTCGTCAGCTTGTAATGGCTTGCTAAAATAGTACCCCTGAATCAGATCAATCCCCAGCGATTTGAGAAGGTTATATTCGCCTTCAGTTTCAACACCCTCAGCTACTGTGCGCATATTCAAGCTTTTCGCGAGATCAATATTTGATTTCAAAATAGCCTGTGATTTTGGCTTTTTATCCGCATCAATCACAAAGGCCCTATCAATTTTAAGTTCGTTAAACGGGATGCGTTCGAGCTGTTCCATCGATGAAAACCCTGTACCAAAATCATCAATGGATAATTCGACACCCTTCAGACGCAAGCGCGTTAAAACCTCAATGGATTTTGACAAATCGCTCATTAAACGACTTTCTGTTACTTCAGCAATGATTTGACTGGGATTGATGCCCGCTTCTTTGGCCTGTGAAACAATAAACTCAGGTAGATCCAACGATTGCAAATCTTCAACAGATAAATTAAATCCCACTTTAAAAGTAAAACCTTGTTTTGCCCAAATACCTGCTTGCTTGATGGCCTTATCAATCACTTGATAAGTTATCAGATGGATAAGACCTGTCTTTTCGGCCAATGGAATAAAACTATTCGGCGGAATCATACCTTTTTGAGGATCAACCCATCGAACCAATGCTTCCACACTTTTAACTTCACCGGTATGGGCATCCACCTTGGGTTGATAATGCAGAATTAAATGATCAAGACGCAAACATTCTTTAAGATCATTTTCTGTGAGATTATACAGTGGCTTTTGTGTTGTAGAAGTGGTTTTATTTTCTTCGATCAATTGTTGTGATAACGAATCCAATGATTTTTTAAGATTATCTAATGTAATGGGTTTCACAATAACATCAGAAATTTTTAAATTATGCGCTTTGGCTAGATTACGAGCAGATAACAAGATAGACTTATCTTCGCCACTCATTAAAAATAAATTTCCTGCATAATGACGTTCGGCAATATGGCGCATGAATTCAATTCCATCCATACCAGGCATATTCAAATCTAAAAATATAATATCAATGGTAGATTCTGGAATGGTTTTATCATATAATTTAAGTCCATCGATTCCATTTATTGCTCGATAAATCTGTTTAGCTCCAAGCTCAATGAGCCCCGCCTCGATAACATCAACTAAAATTTCGTCGTCGTCAATAATCAGAATATTATTCATATCAATGATCCAAGTGAAGGTGAGATTTAATAGCAGCGCATGCTTCATTGGCTGCGGCAATGGCTTTAGGTATCATAATTTCAATGCTTTCCCAATCAGCAGATTTAGCTGCGGTCTCAAGACTGAAACAAAGATCAGCCAATGCATTTGCACCCAACGCACGCGCACTGGATTTAAGTTTATGCGCGTTCCCCCTGACTTCTTCAGCATTTCTATCAGCTAATGCACGATTAAAATCGCTTGTTATCTCAGGACAAAGATCAACAAATTTTTTGAATACCCTTTCTTGAGCAGCCACATTATCACCTATAAACTTTTTAACAACGGAAAAATCAACAGGTCCTGTCACGTCACTTGACTCTTTATCCGTTTTTTCCATCTTCATTGCGAGATTCGTTTTCGCAAGAAATTTATTAAGTTTATTTTGCAAAGACTCCAAATCAACCGGCTTAACTAAATAATCATCCATGCCTGCATGAAGACATTTTTCGATATCTTCCTTAAGCGCATTTGCAGTAAATGCAACAATAGGCGTGTGCATATCACCTCGTGTTTCATTTTTACGAATTTTTTCAGTGGTTTCGTACCCATCTAGTCCCGGCATGTTACAATCCATTAAGACCATATTATAATCTTTTGATAACCAATGATCATAAGCATCTTCGCCATTTGAAACGATCTCGCAACGATAACCTAAATATTCAAGCTGGTATTTAATGATCTCTTGATTTGCAGGGTTATCCTCAGCAACCAATATGAGGTAATTTTTTGCCATGCTTTTGTCGATATTTTCAATCTTATCCGGTTGAAAATACTTCGCCTTATCAATAACAGATTTACCAGTGCAAAGAGGTAATTCAACCCAAAAAATTGAGCCATCACCTTCAACACTTTCCACGGTAATATTTCCATGCATTTTTTCAATCAAATTCTTAGCAATCACCAATCCAATACCCGTTCCCTCAATACGAGTTTTCTCGGCTGAAAAACGTTGAAAAGGCTGAAAAAGCGATTTTATTTGTTCCTGGCTCAACCCCATCCCCGTATCACAAATACCAATTTTTACAGTGTTATTATTCGTTTCATTCAACTTGATTGAAACGCTTCCACCATTTTTATTGTATTTAATAGCATTTGAAATCAGGTTAATCAAAACTTGTTTAAATCTAAAATAATCCGCTTTAACATAGACATCGCTATGAAAATCTTTTAAATCCAATGTAACGTGGTATTTATCAGCAATAGGTAAATTTAACGTGTAACATTCGCCAATAATATTATCAAGATTAATTTCTTCTAGAGATATATCGATCTTTCCTGATTCAATTTTTGCCAAATCTAAAATATCATTAATAAGTGAAAGCAAATGTTTTCCTGCGCTACGTATCTTTCCAGCGTTATCAG
The DNA here is from genome assembly GCA_964443025.1 of uncultured Gammaproteobacteria bacterium. Lineage (GTDB taxonomy): Bacteria > Pseudomonadota > Gammaproteobacteria > JABCZS01 > JABCZS01 > JAJFKJ01. Next base: position 15,690 of record CAYUEL010000017.1, read on the forward strand.
ATTGTTCACGCGAAAGTGATGTGTCATATTGAATCAATTGGGCATATCCCATAATGGCATTCAATGGTGTTCGAAGCTCATGACTCATGCTGGATAAAAAATCAGATTTAGCTTTACTTGCTTTTTTTTCTAATATATGTGATTCACGTAAATTAATACTTAACTGTATTATCGTAGCCAACGTTATCATCAAGAATAAACTGACAATAAAAACAACATTGGGCGTCCACGAATAAATATCGCGAATTAAAGCCATTCTTGGCCAAGTACTTAATACCCACTCACTATTACCCGCTTGAATTGTTGTTGTTAAATCCCATTGCTTTTCTCGGGGTGTTAAATCCATATTAGTAGATCGGTATATATTAACGCCATTTTCAGAAATAGCCACACCAAAATTATCTAACATCGATTGACTAAATACCGAATTAAATAAATTTTCGGCGTTGTACGCACTTAGTATTGTTCCTTGATAAACGCCTTCTTCGTAATACGGTAAAAGCATTAAAAATCCTTTAGGTCCGTTAGGAATAGAAATACTTTTAATTGCGAGTTTCTCACTAAACGGTAAATTTTTAATTTCTTTAGCAACGGCATCCATCGCCTCTTGATTGGCCAGCGGAATAGCCCAAATAAACTCACCCTCAGGAGTTATTGTGCCCAATCCATCCACTTGTGGATAACCTTTTTTTACCTTATTAATAATCTTGTCATTGATATCCATTTCAGATTCATGCGACAAATCAAATGTAATTTCATAAAGAATAATTTCTTGTTGTTTAATAACATCCGCTATGTATTTTTCAAGATAGGTTTGCGTTATACTAACAGAACGATCGACATCCGCATCTTCCCTTAACATTAAATATTGCCACAAACCAATGGATATGATCGCACCTGCAACCAGCGTTATCACTGAAAATATTGAGAAATGCCGATTGCCTTCTGCATAATAACTTTTAACACCATAAGCAATAATACCTATGGATAAAATAATAAACCCGGTGGCCGTGTGAATTGCCATATCCGTCAACGACTCAAGCCCAAATGTTAATTGAATGGGTAAAACATAATTTAAAAATGCCACAGCGCTTATGATGAAAATTAAAAAACCTAACATGGCAATAACAACTGCCATGATATCAATACGCTTAGTAACAGCCGCTAATATGAAACTAAGTCCCGCCACCGTAAAACAAATAGCCGTATTAGCGGCCATGCGACCTGGCGATGCAGGTGCGGACGTTAAATGATCTTCTACAATAAGCTGATCAATTAATAGATCAAACCCTAAAAAATGCTCCATCAGTATCAAACTGCCCAATCCCATTAACACAATGCCAAAAGATAATGCTATCGAGCGATGTTTAATCAGTAATAATGCCAGACCCGAAAGCGCAAAAGCCAATGCAGTGTTATAAACCATGGGGATGAAACGCTGGTGAATTTGGAAACTATCACGAATCTGTGTTTCCCACCCCGTGTGCCAGCTTAAAATAACACTGATACCCAACAATAGAATAAGCAGGCCACAGGTTACCCTGAGCCAATAAAGCCCTGTTGATCGGTTATGTGTGGATGCCATGGTTGAAGTATATACTACGCGCGCGCAGTACGCGTCCAGGCAAAGTCAGGAAGGGTTGATTCCGTTGTGCGGATGGGATTGATATCAATACCGCCTCGGCGCGTATAACGCGCATAAACCGTCAATTTTGTGGCATCAGTCGCATGTAAAATATCGAGGAATATTCGCTCAATACAATGCTCATGAAATTCTCGATGATTACGGTAGGAGACGATATATTTTAATAAATTCGCTTTATCTAATGCGGGACCTTCATAGTCAATTACCACACTCCCCCAATCCGGCCAACCCGTTGCAGGACAATTGGATTTGAGAAGGTGGCTGTGCAAAGTGACCTGAAGATTGTCATTGCGAGCATCATCGATGCGAAGCAATCCACTTTCCGAATGGATTGCTTCGGCCTGACGGCCTCGCAAAGACGGAGCATTCTTTGCATCAAGCCGCAGGAACGCCGGCTCCACCTCATACACATCCGTCTCAACCGCCAAACCATCAATACATTCCCCGGGCAAATCGATAAACGTGCATTGATCAAAATTTTCAGGCATTAACAAATCAAACACCACATCCGCTTGCGCCGCCTCGCTCAGATCGCGCTGAACGCGATCAACAAAAACCTCAGGTGATTTATAAACAACCTCAGTATGCGAGTTAAAGTAAAGCTTTAACGATTTTGATTCAATTAAATAAGGCGATTCACAAGGAACCGTCATTCGACCTAACGCTACTTGAGGTTTCCCCTGTTCATCCAGCCATGAGAGTTCATAGGCGTACCAGATATCGGAGCCTTTAAAGGGTAGTAAATAATGGGAACTTTTTAGACCCAGCTGCTCACGTTGATTAGCACGTGGAATAGGAAAAAGGATCATTAGCCAGACTTTCTTCTAAGATTTTCTTTATTAATCAATTTTTCTTGCGCAGGGTCAATAGTTAAGTCTGATGAAGAGCCAAATAAATTTTTGAGCGCACGAACTAGCGTGTTGCCAGTAGGTGGGGGAGTCACGTTGGACTGTTGCTTACGAAGCGTAGGCTTAGGCCCGGGACCAGGACTAGGACTATTAGTTTCGTCATGCGGTTGGCTTTCAGTGGCAATCTGTGCCTCAATATTTTTAATTTTCTCTTCAACCACACCTAGTTTCTTATTAGCATTGTTACGGTCAAATTCAATCATATAAGAAAGTCTGTAAGCAAAATCCTCTTCAGCAAAAGAGTTGCCGTTTTCTTTATCATGAGTGCGTAGATCTGATATGTATTTTAACAACAAGGCCGCTTTTTCAAGCCCCAAAGACGTATCCAAGGATTCTTTAAAAACTTCCTGGTTGGTAATTTGAAGATAAGCTGGATTCGCTGCTAATTGCGTATTAAGATGCGCCAATATTACGTCCAACTTGCCTATTTTTTTGCTAAAGTCGTCCGCCATCAGCTCTTGTTGCTGCTTTTGACCTTTAAGTTCTTGTAGCCCCATAATAGGACCTCCTGTTGAGCATCTTACTTAATACCAGCCTTCATCCCGAATTTAACATAGAATAAGGGGAACTGTCAAGCTGGCCCCACGGGTCTTTTTCCTTTTGGATCGCCTTGGGGTTTTTTAGCATCATTAGTATCATTCGTAGGGCTGGTATTTGTAATGCCGCTAGAAGAGCCAGAACCCTGACCACTGCGCGCTACCCGTGTTCTGGAGCTTTCGCCGCCATCACCCGAAGAAGGGGGAACATATAAGGGGTTAACCGCAATAGGCTCATAAATACCACTCTGACCAATTGGGTGGCCGCCAGCTTCATTAAAGGGATCATCATCCTCAGATGCTATATCGCGATTATGCTGAAGATTACTAGAGCTTGATTCCTGGCTCTGTGTTTGTTTGGGTGAATGCAACTCACGCATCTCGTATTCTGGAGAATTCTTATTAGAAGCATTAATACTGCGAGCACTTGTGGCCAACGAAGCGGTGCTTGCATTCTGCGAGCCAGGTGCAACCTTTAAAGAACCCTGCGAGGCGGGAACAAGCCCAAGCCTTCTCTCTTCTTGCTGATCAACCGATTCAATACCAAACGTGTGTTTAGCCGCACGCCACACTGCTTTTAAATTAGACCAACCTTGAGAAAAGAAGGCACCTACGGCCAATACAACACCTATAGCTATAATGGCACCTACAATTCCTAGAGCAGCTGGTGGGAAGCCGGCAGATCCTGCCAGAAATACCCCAAGCACTACTTTTGCCATGAAGGGAACTCCACCCATAAACCCTAAAAGTGGTGTTGCATTCGAAGCCATGATGAGTGCATAAACTCCCACAGCGGCTCCCATGCCTATAATACCGGGAATTAACCCTCCCTTTTTACCAAAAATATAATATAAAGGTGATGCAATGGAGGTGCAAACCCATCGAATGCTTGCAGTGATGGTTGCAAGAAAACTATAAATCATTCTTCGAAAAATACTAATATTAAATCCTGCAAGATTGTTATCGTTATTTAACCCGCGCAAATAGCTCGCTTTAACGCCCTCGTCGAGCCATATTGCTAAGAATGCAACCCAGTTTAATGGGTTTAAAAAAGTTGCACTACGGTATATCAATTCAAAGAACCTGCTTACAGGATTTTGAGCAACAAAAAAGAAATTCTTATCAGTACCCGCACGTACCGATTTAGCAAGCGCAGGGCTTTGCCTGTCGAGCACTTTTAGTCCAGCTTGGCCTGCCTGTCCGTCTAATATTTCTTGATTTGTTTGCCTCTTAGAAAAAACTGCAATAAGGTCTTGCCGAACACCTTTCCAGCCCTTACGCCCACTAGCAGCAGCAGCTAGGTTTTTGCCTGCTGCTATAAACATCCATTCCCTTATGCCCGGATTAGGGTTCATAAATGCTTTTTTGAAGGCTGCATTCAGGGGGTCAATCGATCCCCCACCTGTATATCTGGTTGCAAACTTGTTTCCCACTTGAGAAAGATTTGCTTTTCCCAAGCCGCTCCCCGTTCCGCCGTCTGCGGTTTTCATGGAAAGCCAAAATAACATCCAACCATAAGAAGGCGGAAAGCCACGCACTTTTTTTGCCATGAGAATACTCCCTATTTATAGCCGATATTAATTTTTGCCCAGTTCAATACAAAGTATAGTACCAGTGTATCAGCAAAATAAATGACCTATATCTAATTGAAGTCAGTAGGCGGGCACGATTATCTAGATTTTCTTTTGCGATCAAGTAGATGTTGTTCTGTCGAAGAAAAAGTCATTTGTGGCTGTGAGTGAAACAGGCGTGAAAACGTCCCTAGTAACGAAAACGAGGAGGTAGCTGGCGAAGTTGAAGATGAGGTAGGAACACGAAGAGCCCCTGCTGGCAAATGTCGAACAGGCGAAGATGGCGCAGAGCTAGATTTTTTACTGAGCACTTCTTTCACCACTCTTCGATCTTTTGTTGCAGCGCTGATACCTTCGTTAATACCACCTAATTCTTGGCCCAAATTAAAACGTTCTAGTTGAAGTTGTTCAAGGGAGGTTCCAGGTTTGGGTTTATAATTATCAATATTCTGCTCAGCTTTTTTTGCTTCATCACGATGAGTAGTAATATAATTTGACAGCTTGGACTCTAAGTCAGTCAGTTTCTGAGGGGCTAAATTTGAAAATAATGCATCAATGCTGGGCGCCTTATTAAGGGCGTCCAAACCTAGTTCTTTACGAGTGATTTCACTAATGTCATTAACGCTTACTGGCATAATTTTGCCCTCTTACTCTTATGTTCCGCGCAGTGTCTTAGCGAGACTATCAAGTTTCTAGGCACCTGTCAAGAAGCCAAAGTCAGGTGGGTCGCATACCGCTATCGTTGTTATTGTTAGATGATGAATCCGGCTTTTTACTATCGTGAGACCCTACTTTTCGAGTGCGAGCTAGCTCTTTAATTTTGTTTGTATAATCATCACCCACATTAGAGTCAAGCCTTCCTCGCTTATCTGCGGATGCCAAATGACCTAAGTTCACTACCCTAGGGCTATCTCCCTTATGTTCTTTAACCTCCTCTTCCTCATCAGTATCGCTATCGTTATCATTATTACCCTGAACATGGGTTGGTTTAATTTCACGCATTTCAATGGATGGTGCTAACTGTGGTGATGATGCTACCTGGGGTTGCTGATCCTTCGTCATCATACGCCTTTCCAAGTTTTTTAGTGCTGTTTGGCTCATACTTTTTGGCTCTGTTTCTGAATTTATAACGTAATCCTTATATTCTGCGGTTCCTGTGCTCATAGCGACAGCACGACCCTGGCCTTTTCCATGCTCCCACAACTGAGACACAAATGAACCTACAGTAAAAGCAATATAGGCTGCAACGGCAGCCCCAATGATAAGCACTCCTAACGGAGGAAAAGCAAAACTTCCTGCAACCATCAAACCTGTCAGGGGAGTTAATAAACCTGTGACAGGGACAGCAAAAGATGCAAGTCCTCCCGCAGCAAAAGCCATTCCAATGAAGGTCCCTATGGTGGCGATTATACCTGCCAGTTTACCTCCAATGCTTTTTGTTTCAACGCTCTCTTTAAGAAAAGTATAATGAAATGGAGAAGCGGCTGAAGTAACGGCCAAACGAATGCTCCCGAGAATAAA